>NZ_QPFS01000120.1:0-14761 GCF_010906995.1 Rhodopseudomonas sp. WA056
ACCTCCAGGCGAGCGGCCCGGACGGCGGGGCGTTTCGCTTTGACTGACTTACCGCCGGCCGCGCACGCGCAGGCCGGGGGCGGGGCGTTCCTGCAGCACCTCGCGGCGGAAGCGGAACAGCGCGGCGGGGCGCCCGCCGGTTCGTGTCGACATCTCGCCGGTCGGTTCGACCAGCGCGCCGGCTTCCACCAGGCGGCGGAAATTCTGCTTGTGCAGATGCCGGCCGGAGATCGCCTCGACGGTGTGCTGCAATTCGGTGAGTGTGAACTCGGGCGGCAGAAGTTCGAAGACCACCGGGCGGTATTTCAGCTTGGCGCGGAGCCGTGCGATCGCGGTGGCGAGGATGCGGCGGTGGTCGAACCGCATCGCGACGCCGAGCGTCGGCATCTTGCTGCGCGACAGCGCCGCCGGGCGACCGTCGCGGCGGGCTTCTTCGATCAGCCCGGCTTCGTACAACAGCTCGTAGCGGTCGAGCACGCGCTCCTCGTCCCAGGGGGCGCCATCCACGCCGAAGAACAGCCGCACCCGATCCCGCCGCGCCAGCGCCCGCGCCGTATCCGGCTCCTCGGCCTGCGCCGCCCAGGCGGTGAGTTCGGGGATGATGTCGCGCGCGATGATCGCGGGCTGCTGCTCGCGCCAGTCTTCCCACGGGAAGAAGCGATACCACGGCTCGAAGGTCGCGCCGGCCGCGCGCGCGGCGTTGTCGGCCGCGCGTGTCAGCGCCAGATAGCCGATCGAGGCGACGTGGACCTCGGTGTCGCCGAGCCGCGCGTGACGGCCGCGGTCGCCGAAGGTGTAGAGCTGCTCGACATAGCCGAGCCGCAGCCCGGTCTGCTCCTCCACCCAGGCGCGCAGCCCGATTTCGAGAGTGCGGTGGGTGATGGCGTCGAACGGGCCATAGGGAAGGCCGGCGAGGCTGCCGCCACCGTCGCCCGACGCGGTCAGGATCATCGGCTCGTTGGCCTCGATCGCGACGATCGCCGCGGTCAGGCCGATCTCGATCGGGACGGTCGCCTTGTCGTTCATCTCGGACGGCGGGCTCATTCGAGGTCGACGCGGAACGGCACGCCCTCGATGCTGAGATCGCCGGGCCCGATCGCCTCGAGGGCGCGCAGCATCCGCCCCTGCCGCCCGAGCGCCCGATCGGCCAGCGCCACGATCAACCTGTTCGGCGACGCGCAGGGCGAGGCCAAGCGGATCTGGCGGGCGATCGTCACCTCGTCGCGGTGCGGATTGAGCGCGCAGGCGGCCGCGAACGCGCTGGCGGTGGAGCGGCTGATGCCGGCGTAGCAATGCACCACCAGCGGGGCCGAACGGTCCCAGCTCCGGACGAAATCCAGCACCCGGCTGATGTGGTCGAGATTCGGCGCGTTGAAGCCGTCCATCACCTCGGTGATGTCGTCCATCTCGATGCGCAGATGGTTGGCCTCCAGCACGGTGGCCGGGCGTTGCACCTGGCCGACATTGGCCATTACCGAGAGCACATGGCTGGCCTCGGTCGCCGCGACGGTCGGATGCAGGGCTGCGAGTGAGCAGACGTGAATCATGAGCCTTTCCGAGGTTGGCGCGATCTTAATCCTGCGCCGTGGGCGGTGAAAGCGCGATGACGGAGGCTCAATCCTGCAGGCTCTCGAACCGGGCCAGCAGCCGCTTTTCGGCCTTCCCGGCCGGCCAGGGCGTCAGATAGTCCTCGACCATCGCGTCCGGCAGGCCTGGATCGCTGCCGAACAGCCGCTTGGCCTCGGTTTTGGTGAAACCGGCGAGGTGGGTCGCTTCGAGGTAGGCAGAGCCGCGGTCGGCGGCCTTGATCTGGCGTTCGATCGCCTCGTCGAGAACCGCCGGCAGGCCGAACCGGATGTGGATCGCGCCGAGCAGGCGCTTTTCCACCCGCTTGTAGGATTCGCCGATCACCGCCTTGAACGGCGAGATCATGTCGCCGATCACATATTCCGGGGCGTCGTGCAGCAGCGCCGCGAGTCGCAGCCTGGCGTCGATCCTCGGGTTCTTCTCGCGCATCACCGCCTCGACCAGCAGGGTGTGCTGCGCCACCGAAAAGATGTGGGCGCCCGAGGTCTGGCCGTTCCACCGCGCCACCCGGGCGAGGCCGTGGGCGATGTCGGCGAATTCGACGTCGAGCGGCGAGGGGTCGAGCAGATCGAGCCTTCGGCCAGACAGCATCCGCTGCCAGACGCGGCTGGCGGCTGCGCGCGTTGCGGGTGGCGAACTCGTCATGGTTTCCTTGTTGCAGGTGGCGTTTCGGTCGCCGCTTCTTACGCCGTCAGCCGAGGCAGCGCACGATGTGTTCGCTCAGCCGCTGCGCCGGTGGCGACAGATCGGGCGCGTGCAACAGCGCGATCTCGGTATCTTTCAGGTCCGGCAGCGGCGCGCCGTCGATCGTGTCGAGGTCGGCCGGTACCATGTCCTTGGGCAATACCGTGACGCCGAGGCCGGCCTTGACGGCGGCAAGCGAACCGGCGAGCGAACCGCACGTATAGGCGATCCGCCACGGCCGCCGGGCGCGGTCGAGCGCGTCGACGGCGCGCTTGCGATAGACGCACGGCGTCGGCGACACCACGAGCGGCAGCGGCCGACCGGTATCGATCGCCCGGCGATCGACCGTGACCCAGACCAGCGGTTCGCGCCAGACGCGGATGCCGCCGCCGTTGCCCGTGCGTTCGCGCTTGACCAGCGCGAGGTCGAACGCGCCTTTGCCGAACTTATCGATGAGATGGAGCGTGAGGTCGCAGGTCACCTCCAGCGCCACCGCCGGATAGGCATGGGCGAACCGCGCCAACACGTCCGGGAGATGGCGGGTGGCGAAATCCTCGGGCGTGCCGAGCCGGACCACGCCGCGCATCTGCGGCTCGAGCACGCGGGCCACCACTTCGTCGTTGAGCTCGAGCATCCGCCGCGCATAGCCGAGGAAGATCTCGCCTTCGGCGGTCAGCCGCACGCCCTGCGGACTGCGCTGCATCAGGCTGTGGCCGAGCGCGTCTTCGAGACGCTGCATCTGCAGCGACACCGTCGACTGCTGCAGTCGCAGCGATTGCGCGGCGCGCGTGAAATTGCCCATCGCCGCGATGGCGACGAAGGTGCGGGCGAGGTCGAGATCGAGATTGGTCAGGCGGCGGGGCATCCGATCATCATCAATTTTTGAAATGTAACGATTTTACATTATCAATTTCAAAAATCATAGCCGCCGCCTTACGGAACCCCGACGTCACCGCTCCGGCCGCGAGCCGGGCGAAGTTGAAAGGGACCGACGCGTGCAAATCTTCGACCTCGCTTCTACCAACCTGCTGTCGCCGATGGTGCTGTTCTTCGGCCTCGGCCTGATCGCGGCGTTGCTACGCTCCGATCTCGGCCTGCCCGAGCAGATCACCAAGTTCCTGGCATTGTATCTGTTGATGTCGATAGGCTTCCGCGGCGGCGCCGAGGTCGCGCATCACGGCTTCAGCTCTCTCCTGGTGCTGACGATGGTGGCCGGCGTGCTGCTGTCCGCCACCGTGCCGATCATCGCCTACATCATCCTGCGCCGGATCTGCGGCCTGGAGCCGGTCGACGCCGCCGCGGTCGCCGGCCATTACGGGTCGATCTCGGCGGTGACGTTTCTCGCCGTCACCGGCGCGCTCACCCAACTGTCGATCCCGTTCGACGGCTGGCTGGTGGCGGTCGCGGCGGCGATGGAAACGCCGGCGATCTTCACTGCGCTGATGATCGCGCACAGCCGCAGCGGCGACCAAGCGTCCTCCGAACGCAGCGTGTTTCGGGAGATCGCGCTGCACGGCTCGATCGTGATGCTGGTCGGGGCCTTCGTGATCGGCGCCATCAGCGGCAACGCCGGCATGACGATGCTGAAGCCCTTCGTCGGTGATCTGTTCCCCGGGCTGCTCTGTCTGTTCCTGCTCGATCTCGGCCTGGTCGCCGGCCGCTGGCTGGCCCGCGGCTGGCGCGACCTGTCACCCGCCACCACGGCGTTCGGTCTGGTGATGCCGCTGATCGGTGCAGCGATGGCCAGCGTGGTGGCGATGGCCCTCGGTCTGTCCAGCGGCAGCGCCGCGGTGCTGATCACGCTGACGGCGTCGGCGTCCTACATCGCGGCGCCGGCGGCGATGCGGCTGGCGCTGCCGCGCGCCAATCCGGCGATCGCGCTGACGCTGTCGCTCGGCATCACCTTCCCGTTCAACCTCATCGTCGGCATCCCGCTTTACATCGCGCTGGCGAACCATCTGGCGAGGTGAAGCAGCCGGCCGAACGCGCAGGGCGCGGTCAGCGGCGCGGCGAAGTCTTTCGCCGCGCCGGTTTCTTCATCGCGCCGCAGGTGGCGTGGCAGTGGCAGTCGACCAGATGGTCGTTGACCATCCCGACCGCCTGCATGAACGCGTAAACGATCGTCGGCCCGACGAATTTGAAGCCGCGTCCCGCCAGATCCTTGGAGATCTTCACCGACAGCGGCGTCGACGCCGGCACGCCCGCGGTGGTCTTGAAGCTGTTGACCATCGGCGCGCCGCCGACGAAGTCCCACAGCAGCTTTGAAAAGCCCGGACCGTCTTCCTGAATCTTCAGCCACGCTTTGGCGCTGCCGATCGCGCCTTCGATCTTGGCGCGGTTGCGCACGATGCCGACATCGTTCATCAGCGCCGCAACCTTGTCGGCGTCGTAGCGGGCGATCTTGGCCGGATCGAAATCGTCGAAGGCGCGGCGGAAATTATCGCGCTTGCGCAGGATGGTGATCCACGACAGCCCGGCCTGAAAACCGTCGAGGATCAGCTTCTCGTACAGCGCGCGGTCGTCATATTCCGGCACGCCCCATTCGGTGTCGTGATACGCGACGTAAAGCGGATCGTCGCCCGGCCACGGGCAGCGCACGAGTCCGTCGGCACCAACGCGAGGTCCGCGGCTCATGTGCCGGTTTTCCGTTGCGTCGGGGTCAGCTCGTTCGGATCGGCGATCAGCAATGGAACGCCGCCCGCACTGAGCGGTACCGACGCTTCGCGCGCCTCGGCGACGCGGTCAATGCGCAGCAGCGCCAACCCGCGGCCGCTCGCCGACGATCCCATGGTGCCGACGCTCTTGTCGCCGGCGGTGATCTCGCTGCCCGGCTGCGGCGCTGCGCCGTCGAAGGTGACGCGCACGATCCGGGTCCGCGCGGTGCCGCGATGGTGCATCCGCGACACCACTTCCTGGCCGATGTAGCAGCCCTTGTTGAAATCGACGCCGTGCAGCCGGTCCATATTGGCTTCGTGCGGAAACGCGTCCGCATAGCCGAAGTCGAGGCCGCCGGCCGGGACGCCGCAGCCGATCCGATGTGCCTCGTAGGCGCTGGCCGTCGCCATCGTCGCGCCGAGCGCTTCGGCGGTCGCGGTGGCGAGGATTTCCGGCACCAGGATGCGCCAGCCGAGCTGTTCGCCGCGCGGATCGCGGAATCCCATCTCGGGCGGTTGCGGCGGTTCGCCGCCCCACAGCGCCAGCACGCCGAGCCGGTCGGACAGGTTCTCGATCAGCACCTTGGCGCGCAGCTTGTAGAATTTCAGCTTGGTGGCGAGCGCATCCGTGAGCGCTCCCGGGCAATCCATCAGGAAGCCGCCGTCGTCTTCGGCCGGAAGCTCGGTAATCAGGAAATCGGCGACGATCTTGCCCTGCGGCGTCAGCAGGGCGCCGAATCGGCCGGCCCCGGGGGCGAGCTTGGTGAGGTCGGTGGTGACCAGGCCGTTCAGCAGATGCCGTGCGTCGGGCCCGCTGATCTTGAGAACGCCCCGGTCGGAGAGGAAGGCTGCCTGCATTGATTTCTCTCGTGACGCCGGCCGGAAACATCCTTGCGTTAGCGGTCCGGCCGACTAAGACATCCCAAGTTAGGCGGCCGGGCGCTGGTCAACAAGGCTTTGCAAGACTCGCGCCGCTTCGCTCCAAAACGGGCACCCGAGGACGTCATGACCGGCACATTCGACACCATTCTGAAGGGCGGCACCATCGTCAACCAGGACGGCGAGGGCGCCTCCGACATCGGCATCAAGGACGGCCGCATTGCCGCGCTGGGCTCGCTCGGTGCCGAGAAGGCCGGCGAGACGATCGATTGCCGCGGCTTGCACGTGCTGCCCGGCGTGATCGACACCCAGGTGCATTTCCGCGAGCCCGGGCTGACCCACAAGGAAGACCTCGAAACCGGCTCGCGCAGCGCCGTGATGGGCGGAGTCACCGCGGTGTTCGAAATGCCGAACACCAATCCGCTGACCATCACCGAAGAGACCTTCACCGACAAGGTGAAGCGTGCCGAGCATCGGATGCATTGCGACTTCGCGTTCTTCATCGGCGGCACGCGCGACAATGTCGAGGAACTGCCCAGGCTCGAGCGCGCCCGTGGCTGCGCCGGCGTCAAGGTGTTCATCGGCTCGTCGACGGGCAGCCTGCTGGTCGAGGACGATCCGAGTCTCAAGCGCATCCTGTCGGTGATCCAGCGCCGCGCCGCGTTTCACGCCGAGGACGAGTACCGCCTCAATGACCGCAAGGGCGAACGGATCGAGGGCGATCCGCGCTCGCATCCGGTGTGGCGCGACGACGTCGCCGCCTTGCAGGCGACGCAGCGGCTGGTGGCAATCGCGCGCCAGACCGGCAAGCGTATCCATGTGCTGCATGTCTCGACCCGGCAGGAGATGGAATTCTTGCGCGAGCACAAGGATGTGGCGTCGGTCGAGGTGACGCCGCACCATCTGACGCTGGTGGCGCCGGAGTGCTACGAGCGGCTCGGCACCAAGGCGCAGATGAATCCGCCGGTGCGTGACGCCTGGCACCGCGACGGCATCTGGCACGGGCTGGCGCAGGGCGTCGTCGACGTGCTCGGCTCCGACCACGCGCCGCATACGCTGGAGGAAAAGGCCAAGACCTATCCGGCCTCGCCCTCGGGCATGACCGGCGTGCAGACGCTGGTGCCGACGATGCTGGATCACGTCAATGCCGGCCGGCTGTCGCTGGCGCGCTTCGTCGATCTCACCAGCGCCGGCCCGGCGCGGCTGTTCGGCATCGCCTGCAAGGGGCGCATCGCCGCCGGCTACGACGCCGACTTCACGGTGGTCGATCTGAAGCGCAGCGAGACCATCACCAACGACTGGGTCGCCTCGCGTGCCGGCTGGACGCCGTATGACGGCGTGCGTGTCACCGGCTGGCCGGTCGGCACCTTCGTGCGCGGCGCCAAAGTGATGTGGCAGGGCGAACTGACGACGCCGTCGACCGGCGAGCCGGTGCGGTTTCTGGAGACGCTGAAGCCATAGGCGCTCACAATCAGGCGCAGCACCTCCGCGACCGGGGCTTTGACCGGAATGCCCAAGCCGAGTCCGCTGAGCTGCACTGAATGTGCCGTGCCAACAGCCTGCGCGCCGAGTCGTTTTGTCCGTGTCTCCGTGGAACTCCGGTGGGGTATTTTGCGTATCCCCTGCGCGATCATCCTTCGCGATGATGGCAGCCGAGCGATTCGGCTCGCCGGAGTTCGCGGTAGGACGGTTGGTTAACAGGAAAGCAACGGAACAGGCGCAGCATTTCGCGTCGCACGATCGCCGGGATCGTCGATTGACCGATACGCCGAAAAGGGGATTCCAGATGGAAGCTCAGAAGACTGCGGTCGAAGCGATCGTCGCATTGACCGGCTATGATCGTGCAGTGGTGGCCGAATCCATCCGGCGTTTCTATCTCGCCGGCGTGCGCGATCCGAAGCGGCTGACCTTCAAGGGGCTGCAGGCGTTCGCCCGTACCTGACCCGGCGACGCCGTCCGATCCCGCTATTGCTTGGCCAGGCCGATCGAAAATTCGCCGTTGAGCACACGGCCGGGCAGGCCTTCGACGAACTTGGCGACGGCGTCTTCACCGTAGGTGGCGACCAGCTCCGCAAAAGCGGTGAACAGGCTGGCTTGCGCCAGGCAATCGCCGTCGACCCCGTCGTGCAGGGCCTCGGCCCATGCCTCGCTGAGATAGCTGAGCGCCGTTTGCTTCTGATCGCGGTCGGATGGAACGTCGCAGTCGATGGGGAAAGTCGTCAGGCTCATGAACTTCAGCAGTCTCGGCGCGCTCCACCGCGAAGCGCAATGGGCTAGTGTTAGCATGCGGCTGCCGAACGCATAGGCAGTTCTTTAGGAAAGGTTAACGGGCTGGGATAAACCCGCAGCCACAAGGCCGGTCAGTTCGCGTATCGCGCGGTGAGATCGCGCGACAGCTTCGATCCCTCCTCCAGATACCTCCGAATCGCCACGGTGGCGGCCGGTGTGCAGGTCCGGTAGGTCTGCTGGAACCCGTTATAGCCCCGGTTGAAAGCGGCGATCAGCCGGGTGCGACGTTCCCCGGAGGGGGTTTCGGCATCGATCAGGGCCTGCATTTCGTTGCGCCACTTCGGCCCGTCATTGCCGCCGCAAATTGGGCGCAGATAATGCAGCGTCCCAAGAATTTCAGCGAGTCGCTGCAATTCGGCGTCGAACGGCGCCGCACCGTCCTGGGCGCGCGCCGGGGCGAGCCCGCAGCAGGCCAGGATCGTCAGCACGGCGAGGGAACGCTTCAGCATGGCCGGCCTGATAGGCCGTTTCAGAGGTTGCAGCAAGAAGGCGATGGCATGCCGGGCGGTCAGGTTCCGACCATCGCCCGAGCGCCGGCAATCAGCTCCGCCAGCCCTTCGGTGGTCGAAAAGGCGGCCAGTTCGTCTGGGCCGATCCATCGGGCGTCGTCGAGTTCGTCATTGAGCTGCGGCTCGCCGGCCGCCCAGCGCGCTGCGAACACCATGATCACGTAATGCCCGGCTGCACCGACCGGGGAGGGCAGCACTTCGCGCCGGCCGGCGAAGCCGACGATCTCGATCGACAAGCCGGTTTCCTCGGCGACCTCCCGGATCACCGCCTGGTCCAGCGATTCTCCGAACTCGACCCGGCCACCCGGCAACGAATACAGACCCTTGGCCGGCGCCCGCGCTCGGCGCACCAGCAGGAACCGGTCGTCTCGGAAGATCGCGGCGCTGACTGCGAGTTGCGGATGGCGCGGCTGCGCCGGTGCGGCCTCGGTCACGGCGGTCAATGCGCCATGATGTAGTCGACGTCGGCCTCGCTGCCCTGGCCGTTGATGATGCCGCCGGCGCGGCCGATCAGCGGCTTGATCCAGCCGACCGCGCTCTCGGCCAGCTTGGCCCGGGTGCCGTCCTGCGACGCTTGGCGCATCGCCTCGCCGACCGCGGTGAGGATCGCCGTCATGTTGTTGGTGATGTCGTCGAAATCCGATCTTATGCCCGGATCGGCCGTGTCATAGGCTTCGATCGCCAGATCGCGCGCCTTGAAGTTCGACGCCCTGAAATGTTCCGCGTAGGAGAGGGGATGCCACGACAGGAAGTCTTCCGAGCACTCCGGCATGTCCGGAATCATTTCGAGCAGCATCACGGCTTCGTTGAAATGATTCAGATAGTCGGTCGCAAGGCCCGTCTTCGGGTTGATATTGGCGGAAGCAAGCTGAGTAGCGCGCGCCTCGTCGTATCGGGCGGTCCCGCCTTGCGCTGCTGTAGATTCACTCGACGCCATCGGCGGCATTTTTGTTTACCGAAGTTAACAAGCACTGAACACGCCACCGGGTCCTGACAGCATGTGCGGACGCTTCGTGATCACCTCGGCTCCCGCCGCTATCCGACAGCTCTTTGGCTACGCCGATCAGCCTAATTTTCCGTCACGCTACAACATCGCCCCAACCCAGCCGATTCCCGTGGTGATCGTCGACCAGGGCGCCCGCCGGTTCCGGCTGATGCGCTGGGGGCTGATCCCGTCATGGGTGAAGGATCCGCGGACGTTCTCACTATTGATCAACGCCCGCGCCGAGACGATGCAGGACAAGCCGGCGTTCCGCAACGCGTTCAGGCGCCGGCGCTGCCTGGTGCCGGCCGATGGCTACTACGAGTGGAAACCCGGCGGTCCGCGCAAGCAGCCGTATTTCATCCATCCGGCGGCCTGCGGACCGGTCGGGTTCGCGGCGCTGTGGGAGACCTGGACCGGGCCGAACGGCGAGGAGCTCGACACCGTGGCGATCGTCACCACCGCGGCGCGCGGCGGCCTCGCCGATCTGCACGACCGAGTCCCGGTGACGATCGCGCCGCATCATTTCGCGCGCTGGCTGGAGAGCGATGAAACCGACCTCGACGCGGTGATGACCCTGCTGCGGCCGCCGGGGGAAGGCGAGTTCGTCTGGCACCCGGTCTCGACCGCGGTCAACCGCACCGCCAACGACAATCCGCAACTGATCCTGCCGATTACCGCGGAGGAGGTCGAGGCTCCGCCACCAGCCGTGACGAAGCCGGCGCCACCGAAGCGCGCGGCGCGGCCCAAGATCTCGGCGGATGACAGCGGGCAGGGCTCGTTGTTCTGACGGTGGAGAGACCTACACCACCTTGCCGGGATTCATGATGCCGTGCGGGTCGAGCAGCGTCTTGATCGACCGCATCAGTTCGATTGCGGTCTTGTCCTTCACCTCGGCAAGTTCGTCGCGCTTCATCACGCCGATGCCGTGCTCGGCCGAGATCGAGCCGCCGAGCCGCAGCACCACCTCGAACACCACCTTGTTGACGTCGTGCCAGCGCGCCAGGAACTCGGCCTTGTCGGCGCCGATTGGCTGGCTGACGTTGTAGTGGATGTTGCCGTCGCCGAGATGGCCGAACGGCACCGGCCGCGCACTCGGGATCAGGGCGACCACGGCGGCGTTGGCTTGTTCGATGAACTGCGGCACCGCCGCGACCGGCACCGAGATGTCGTGTTTGATCGAACCGCCTTCCGGCTTCTGCGCCGGCGAAATCTCTTCGCGCAGCTTCCAGAATGCCTGCTGCTGCTGCACCGAGCTTGCGATTGCAGCATCTACGACGATGCCGTCTTCGAAGCCCCGCTCGAGGATCGACTCCAGCGCGGCGCGGGCGTCGTCGCGCGGTGACGATAGTTCGATCAGCACGTACCACGGATAGCGCGCCTCGAGCGGGTCGCGGTTGTTGGCGTGTCGCACCGAGAAATCGAGCGGCGTCTCGGCGATCAGTTCGAAGCTGGTCAGATTGCCGGCGGCTTCGGCTTGCGCGATGCCGAGCAGCTTCAGCGCATCGTCCGGCGACTGCAGCCCGACGAACGCGGTCTCGACTGCGCGCGGCTTTGGAAACAGCTTCAGCGTCGCCGCGGTGATGATGCCGAGCGTGCCCTCGGCACCGATGAACAGATTGCGTAGATCGTAGCCGGTGTTGTCCTTCTTCAGCTTGGACAGCAGGTTCAGCACCCGGCCGTCGGCGAGCACCACTTCGACGCCGAGCGCCATGTCGCGTGCGAGCCCATAGGCCAGCGCCGCGGTGCCGCCTGCATTGGTGGAGAGATTCCCGCCGATGGTGCAGCTTCCCTGCGCGCCGAGCGACAGCGGAAACAGCCGGTCGACCTCCGCCGCCTTCTCCTGCGCGCGCTGCAGGATCACGCCGGCTTCGACCGTCATGGTGTTCGACGAGGTATCGACCTCGCGGATCTTGTCCATCCGCTTCAGCGAAATCACCACCTCGCCGTTGTGCGGCGTTTGTCCGCCGACCAGGCCGGTGTTGCCGCCCTGCGGCACCAGCGCGACGCACGCCTCGTTCGCCAGCTTGCAGATGGCAACCACTTCGTCGGTGGAGCCGGGACGCAGCACCAGCGGCGAGTGGCCGCGATACAGATTGCGCTCCTCTGTGATGTAGGCTTCGAGCTCGAGGGGATCGGTCAGCGCGTGCTTGTCGCCGACGATCGCGGTGAAGCGCGCGATCAGTTCGGGCGAGAGAGAGGCGGGCGAGAGCGGGCTGACGATGTTCATGATGTTTCCTCTTCCCTGTCGTTGCGAGGAGCGAAGCGAGCCGATCCGAAACGCGTCTCAGACGCGTTTGGATCGATTCGTTTCGCCCGCAATGACGTCGCGATAGGCTTGTTCGTGATTCATGGGCGCGGCGCCGCTGCGCGGCGCAGGCGATCGTTGATCGCTTCGCCGAGGCCGTGGTGCGGGATCGACATCACTGCGATGCCGCGCGCGCCGCGCTCGTCGAGCGCGCGCAGCGCGCCGAACAATTGCGCCGCGGCTTCGGCGAGATCGCCGCGCGGCGACAGGTTGTGAACGGCGACGGCCGTCTCGGCACCTGGCGGCAGTTCGGAGCCGAATGCCAGCAGCGCTTCGCCCGGCTTCACCTCGGCCGCATTCAGCCGCACCGTTGCGCGCGGCGCGTAGTGCGACGCGAGCATGCCTGGAGCGAGAGGCGCGTGATCGTCGGTGATGTTAGTTGCGGCCGGCGCGCCCAGCTTGTGACCGAGCACACGCTCGATCGCCTCGCGCGGCACGCCCCCGGGCCGCAGCAAGACCGGTGCACCGAGGCAACCGACGATCGTCGATTCGACCCCGACCATCACTGGCCCGCCATCGACGATCACATCGATCCGGCCGCCCAGATCGGCGGCGACGTGCGCCGCGGTGGTCGGTGAGACGTGGCCGGACCTGTTGGCGGACGGCGCCACCACCGGCCCGCCGAAGGCGCGGAGCAGGGCCTGTGCCACCGGATGCGACGGCACCCGGAGCGCGACGCTGTCGAGGCCGGCGGTGGCGAGATCGCACACGGAGCAGTTCGTCGCCTTTGGCAGCACCAGCGTCAGCGGCCCCGGCCAGAACGTCTCGGCGAGGCGCAGCGCGGCGGTGTCGAACCTTGCGATCAGGCGCGCCGCATCGAGATCGGCAACGTGCGCGATCAGCGGATTGAACGACGGCCGGCCCTTGGCGGCGTACAGCCGCGCCACCGCCTCGGCATTCGATGCATCGGCGCCGAGCCCGTAAACCGTCTCGGTCGGGAACGCGACCAGTCCGCCGCCGCGCAGCGCGCGCACAGCTTCGTCCGCATCGGTCGCGGTCAGCGTCTTGGTGATCAGGTCGAGCATCATTTCGGGTTTCATATCGCAATTCGTGTGGATGCGAAGTAGCAAAGTCGAGGTGCTGCGCTGCGTGCACTCGGGAGCTACGTGGCGTCTGTTGGGTGCGGGCCTCGCGCAAACCGCGAATCCGGCCGCCCCGCACGCGAAAAATCCCGTTGAAATCGCAGGTTAGGCGGGGTGGCGGGCCGGGGCTTGCAAGCCGCCGGAATATGGAGTGAGGATAGTTCGTTCAAACAGGCGCCCCTTCCGATGCAGCTCAATCCCCTCCTTCATGCCGAACGCGTCACCGGCCGAAGGCAATCGGCCTTGATCGATCTGTGGTCGACCACGGGATTTGCCGCGGCCGTGAGCGAGGTGACGGGGCCGCATATTTACGAGTTCGGCGAACTGCCGGTGCCCACCGTCGCGATCACGCTGTACGACGTCCGCCGCCATGTTCTGATGGAAAACGGCAAGGTCCGCCGCGATGCGCCGGTGCGCTCGGGGCGGTTCCGTATTGGCCAGCCGGGCCGGCGTGTGGTGGTCGATGCCGTGCCGGACACCCAGTGGGGCAAGCTGCTGCTGCTGTATCTCGGCGAACCGCTGCTGAAAGAAGTTGGAACCTCGTTCGGCTCCGGGCCGATCAGCTTGCGCGACACCGCATGGGACGTCGACGATCCGCTGCTGGAGGCCTCGGCCAAACGCCTGGTCGAGGCCAGCGACAGCGGCGACCGGCCGAATCCGCTGCTCGCCGAGCAACTGGCCTATACGCTGGCGCTGCATCTGACGGATCGTTATTCGGCGCCGCGTAGTGGGCTCGCCGAGCCGTCCGTGCCGCTGGAAGCTCCGGTGCGCGACCGGATCGCCGAATTCGTCCGTTCCGATCTCGGCGCTCCGATCACGCTGGCGGCGATGGCCGAGGTCGCGGGCATGAGCCCGTCCTGTTTCATTCGCAGTTTCAAGCGCTCCACCGGAATGACGCCGCATCGCTTCGTGGTGGAGCAGCGCGTCGCCGCCGCCCGCCGGCTGCTGGAGACGTCAGACCTGCCGATCGTCGAGATCGCACTCGGCGTCGGCTTCTCGTCGCAATCGCATTTCGGCGTCGCGTTCCGTCAGGTGACCGGCGAAAGCCCGGCGCGGTATCGCCGGCTGCAGTGCGGCCGCGAGTAATTTTTCGACAAGGAACCGCGGACGCCGCGGCTCCCTGATAATTTTCCGGCAGACGCGTCCTCCTGATTGAGAAATCTGTCGCCATGAGCGATCGCCCGACGAAGGCGAGCGAGGGAGGACAGGTATGAGTACGACGACATCTACAAGCACGGTCGCGCCGATCACGGACACCAGTCTGACCGGCTTTTACAAAGACATGACCGTCACCGAGAAGCGCACGTTCTGGGCCTGCGCCACAGGCTGGGCGCTCGACGGCATGGACTTCATGATCTACCCGCTGGTGATCGGAACGATCATCGCGCTGTGGAGCGTCGATGCCGGATCGGCCGGTCTTGCCGGCACCGTGACGCTGTTGGCGTCGGCGGTCGGCGGCTGGGCCGCCGGTTATCTCGCGGACCGGATCGGCCGCGTCCGTACGCTGCAGCTCACCATCATCTGGTTCTCGCTGTTCTCGCTGCTGTGCGCGTTCGCGCAGAATTTCGAGCAATTGCTGATCCTGCGCGCGCTGCTCGGCTTCGGCTTCGGCGGCGAATGGGCGGCCGGCGCGGTGCTGATCGGCGAGACGATTCGCCCGCAATATCGCGGCCGGGCGGTCGGCTCTGTGCAGTCGGGCTGGGCGGTCGGCTGGGGCCTCGCAGTGCTGGCGCAGGCCGCGCTGTTCTCGCTGCTCCCGCCCGAGCAGGCTTGGCGCTGGATGTTCG
>NZ_QPFS01000121.1:0-14666 GCF_010906995.1 Rhodopseudomonas sp. WA056
TGGGGGTGAGGCGCGGCGGAGTCGCTCCGTCGCCGCGCAGCGGGCGGCGGGTGCCGGCGGCTTTGCCGGTGCCGGGCGGCTGATGCGCCGGCACGAGCTGATCGGGGCGTGAGCCGATCAGATCGGCGCGGCCCATCGCTTTCAACGCCTCGCGCAGCACCGGCCAGTTGTCCGGATCGTGATAGCGCAGGAACGCCTTGTGCAGCCGGCGCTGGCGCAGGCCCTTGATCGCCTCGACCGGCTCGCTGGCGCCGTGGCGCACGCCGCGCAGCGGATTGACGCCGCTGTGATACATCGCGGTCGCGGTCGCCATCGGCGACGGCAGGAAGGTCTGCACCTGGTCGGCGCGGTAGCGATTGCGTTTCAGCCACAGCGCGAGGTTCATCATGTCCTCGTCGGACGTGCCCGGATGCGCCGCGATGAAATACGGGATCAGATAGTACTGCTTGCCGGCCTGCTTGGCGGCGGCCTCGAACATCTGCTTGAAGCGATGATAGGTGCCGATGCCCGGCTTCATCATCTTGTCGAGCGGGCCGCGCTCGGTGTGCTCCGGCGCGATCTTCAGGTAGCCGCCGACGTGGTGGCTCACCAGCTCCTTGATGTAGGCCGGGCTCTTCACCGCGAGGTCGTAGCGCACGCCCGACGCCACCATCACTTTCTTGATGCCCTTGACCTCGCGCACCTTGCGATACAGCCGGATCAGGTCGTCGTGCGAGGTGTTGAGGTTCGGGCAGATGTCGGGAAACACGCAGGACGGCTTGCGGCACGAGGACTCGATGTTCGGATCCTTGCATGCCATCCGGTACATGTTGGCGGTCGGCCCGCCGATGTCCGAGATCACGCCGGTGAAGCCCGGCGTCTTGTCGCGGATCTTCTCGATCTCCTGCAGGATCGAGGCTTCCGACCGGCTCTGGATGATGCGGCCCTCGTGCTCGGTGATCGAGCAGAAGGTGCAGCCGCCGAAGCAGCCGCGCATGATCGTCACCGACGTCTTGATCATGTCCCATGCCGGGATCTTGGCGTCGCCATAGGACGGATGCGGCGCGCGGGCGTAAGGAAGATCGTAGACCGAATCCATCTCGTCGGTGGTCAGAGGGATCGGGGGCGGATTGAGCCACAGGTCGCGGTCGCCATGGCGCTGCACCAAAGGCCGCGCGTTGCCGGGATTGCTCTCCCGGTGCAGCACGCGCGAAGCGCGGGCATAGGCTTCCTTGTCCTGCTCGACCTGCTCGCAGGAGGGCAGCCGGATCACGACGTCGCCCGCCACCTGCCGCGCGCCTTCGTCGGCGGCATCGAGGTCGTCGGCGTGTAGTTCCGTGTAGTTCTCCGGTACGCGGCGGAACAGCGCGACGCCGCGGATGTCGTCGAGTTCGCGCGGTGCCTCGCCGCCAGCCAATCGATGCGCGACTTCGACGACAGCGCGTTCGGCATTGCCGTAGAGCAACAGGTCGGCCTTGGCGTCGGCCAGCACCGAGCGGCGCACCTTGTCGGACCAGTAGTCGTAATGCGCGATCCGGCGCAGCGAGGCTTCGATGCCGCCGAGAATGATCGGCACGTCCTTGAAGGCTTCGCGGCAGCGCTGCGCATAGACCAGGGTGCAGCGGTCCGGCCGTTTGCCGCCTTCGCCGTTCGGCGTGTAGGCGTCGTCGTGGCGCAGCCTTCGGTCCGCGGTGTAGCGGTTGACCATCGAGTCCATGTTGCCGCCGGTCACGCCGAAGAACACGCGGGGCTTGCCGAGCGCACGGAACGGCTCGGCGGACTGCCAATCCGGCTGCGCGATGATGCCGACGCGGAAGCCCTGGGATTCGAGCAGGCGGCCGATGATCGCCATGCCGAAGCTCGGATGATCGACGTAAGCGTCGCCGGTCACCAGGACGACGTCGCAGGCATCCCAGCCGAGCTTGTCCATCTCGGCGCGGCTCATCGGCAGGAACGGCGCAGGTTTGCGCGGCGCCGCAGCGGGGCGGAACCGGGTCATCAGCGGCGGGATGGTATCAATGGAGGTCTGCATCGCCCAGCCATAAGACCGGGGGGCGGTAAGTTCAACGGCCCGGGGCGATTCGTCTCGGCGCTGTGATCACTCCGGCAGCGGCGGCAGATCGCCGACCGCAAGGTTCCGTGCCTCGTCGCGCGAGACGCCGAGGCCCACCAGCACCCATTCCACAGTCTCGGCAGCCGCGTCGACCCAAGTGCGGTGGCCGTCGAGACTTGTAAAGATGGCGCCCAGGATCGCGCCCGAGATGAAATTAGCAGCCGAGGCGATCTGAGCGGGATCAAGGCTGTGGCCGCGTTGCGACAGGCCGGAGGCGAGGTCGTCGAGCGGCCGTCCGTCCCACACCACCCGCAGCGTCGTCGGGCTCATGCCGAATCGGCAGACGAACCGCCCGAGTCGCGGTTCTTCATGAGCCTGACGGATCAATAGCCGCATCCAGGTGGCGAGCCGCCGCACCGGCTCGTGACAATCCGCCAGCGCCACGGTCAGCCGCGGATTCAGTTCGGTGGCCAAATTGGTAACCACCAGGTCGAACAGGCCGGTGAGGTCGCCGAGGTTATTGTAAACTGTGCCCCGCGCGACACCGGCCGCCTGGGCCAGATCGGTTACGCTGATCTGCGTCAGGCCGCGCTCAGCGAACAATTGCATCGCCGCCAGATAGATCTGCCGTTGCGCCGGGCTGGACACGATCTTGGACACACTTGATCTGATTTGAACAATTGTGTTCAATACCGCGAACGAGCTTCGCGGACAATCCGTTTCGACGCGGAATTGGCCTTTAACGAGCGGAGGGATAGCTGAGGCGGGGGCGCTCACTGTTCAGTCCGTGATTCCGGAGCCGTATGATGACCATCTTCCACCCGACCCGCCGTGGTGTCCGGCTGTTCAGCGCCCTGTGTCTCGGAGCCGGCATTTTGGTCGGCCCGCTTCCGGCACACGCCGACGATAAATTCGACAAGCTGATCCAGAAGCTGATGCCGAAGCGGTTGCCCGAGGGCTTCGCCTCGGCCAACGGCCGGCTGGAATCCGAACAGGTCGAGATCGCCACCAAGCTGGCGGGCCGGATCGCCGAAGTGCTGGTCAAGGAAGGCGACGAGGTCGAGAAGGGCCAGCTTCTGGTGAAGATGGATGTCTCGGACATTCAGGCCCAGCTCCGCGCCGCGGAAGCGCAGGAACGCCGCGCCGTGCAGAGCAAGGCGGTGGCTGAGGCGCTGCTGCTGCAGCGGGAGAGCGAGCAGAAGCTCGCCGCGCAGCAGCTAGGCCGCGCCGAAGCGCTGTTCGAGAAGGGCTTCTCGACCGCGGAAATTCGCGACCAGCGTCAGGCTGCGCAGAACGTCGCCGATGCCGCGCTGATCGCGGCGAAGGCCAACCTCAACGACGCGGCGGCGGCGATCGACGCGGCGCGGGCCGAGGTGGCGCGGATCAAGACCGTGCTCGACGACATGGAGCTGAAGGCGCCGCGGCGCGGCCGCATCCAATACAAGCTGGCGCAGGCCGGCGAAGTGCTCGGTGCCGGCTCGCGCGTGCTGACTCTGGTCGACCTCACCGACGTCTACATGACCGTGTTCGTCCCCGCCAAGGTCGCCACCTATCTCGCCTATGGCGACGACGCCCGGCTGATTCTCGACGCCATCCCGCAATACGTCGTGCCCGCCAAGGTCACTTTCGTCGCCAGCGAAGCGCAGTTCACCCCGAAGGCCGTCGAAACCAAGGACGAGCGCGAGAAGCTGATGTTCCGGGTCAAGCTGACGCTGCCGCCGGACCTGCTGCGCAAATACGAGCGCGAGGTGAAGACCGGCGTGCGCGGCATGGCTTACTTGCGCACGCTGCGCGACAAGCCATGGCCGAACAATCTGCAGGTGAAGCTGCCGCAATGACCGGCTTCGCCGCGCGCCTGACGCATGTCACTCACGCCTATGGCAAGACACATGCGCTGGACGACGTCACGCTGGAATTGCCCGCCGGCAAGATGGTCGGACTGATCGGCCCCGATGGCGTCGGCAAGTCGACGCTGCTGGCGCTGATTGCCGGCGTCCGCCGGATCCAGAGCGGCGAGGTACTGGCGCTGGACGGCGACATGCGCGACGCCCGCCACCGCGCCGCCAGTGCGGCGCGGATCGCCTATATGCCGCAAGGGCTCGGGCGCAACCTCTACCCGACGCTGTCGGTGTTCGAGAATCTGGATTTCTTCGGCCGGTTGTTCGGTCAGGGGACGGCGGAGCGCAAGGCGCGGATTGCCGAACTGCTGCGCGCCACCGGGCTGTCGCCGTTCGGCGATCGGCCGGCCGGCAAACTGTCCGGCGGCATGAAGCAGAAGCTGTCGCTGTGCTGCGCGCTGATTCACGATCCGGACCTGTTGATCCTCGACGAACCGACCACCGGCGTCGATCCGCTGTCGCGGCGTCAGTTCTGGGAACTGATCGACCGCATTCGCGGGCGCCGGCCGCAGATGAGCGTGCTGGTCGCCACCGCCTATATGGAAGAGGCCGAGAGGTTCGACTGGCTCGCCGCCCTCAACGACGGCAAGATCATCGGCGCCGGGACGCCGGCCGAACTGCGGGCACAGACCAAGCAACCGACACTCGATGCCGCCTTCATCGCGCTGCTGCCGGCCGAGATGCGCGGCGACTACGCCGACGTTGTGTTGCCGCCGCTGCCGGACAGCGGCGACGGCTACGCGATCGAGGCCGAGAACCTGACCTGCCGGTTCGGCGATTTCACCGCGGTCGATCACGTCAATTTCCAGATCAAGCGCGGCGAGATATTCGGCTTTCTCGGCTCGAACGGCTGCGGCAAGTCGACCACGATGAAGATGCTGACCGGGCTGCTGACTCCGACCGAAGGCGAGGCGCGGCTGTTCGGCGAGGTACTCGACGCCTCCGACATGACGACCCGCAAGCGCGTCGGCTACATGTCGCAGAGCTTCTCGCTGTATTCCGAATTGACGGTACGGCAGAATCTGCTGCTGCACGCGCAATTGTTCGAGCTACCGAGCGCGCAGATCCCGGATCGGGTCGCCGAGATGCTGGCGCGGTTCGATCTCGCCGACGTCGCCGATTCCCGACCCGAAAGTCTGCCGCTCGGTCTGCGCCAGCGGCTGCAGCTCGCGGTCGCGGTGATCCATCGCCCCGAGGTTCTGATCCTCGACGAGCCGACCTCCGGCGTCGATCCGGTGGCGCGGGATTCGTTCTGGCGGATGTTGATCGCGCTGTCGCGCGAGGACGGCGTAACCATCTTCATCTCGACCCACTTCATGAACGAGGCCGAGCGCTGCGATCGAATTTCGTTGATGCACGCCGGCAAGGTGTTGGCGGTCGGCGCGCCGCACGAGCTGGTCGAGCGCCGCGGCGCCGCCGATCTCGAACAGACCTTCATCGCCTATCTGGAGGAAGCCACCGGCGCGCAGCGCGACGGTGACGAGACCAGCCTGGCGGCGCCGCGCGAGACCGCGACCAGGCAGCGCCGGTTCGATCCGGCGCGGCTGTGGGCCTATGCCCGCCGCGAGACCATGGAGATTCTGCGCGACCGGCTGCGGCTCGCGTTTGCGATTCTCGGACCGCTGGTGCTGATGATGACGTTCGGCTTCGGTATCTCGTTCGACGTCGAAAACCTGACCTATGCGGTGTACGATCAGGACAACACGCTGGAGAGCCGCGAACTGCTGGAGAGCTTTTCCGGCTCGCGCTACTTCAAGCAGGCCCCCGACATCGCCTCCGCAGCCGACATCGACCGGCGTCTGGCCAGCGGCGAACTCAAGCTGGTGATCGAAGTGCCACACGGTTTCGGCCGCGACTTGCTGACCAGCAAGTCTCCGGAAGTCGCGGTGTGGATCGACGGCTCGATGCCGTTCCGCGCCGAGACCATCCGCTCCTACGTCACCGGACTGTCGCAGGCCTATCTCGCCGAGCAGTATCGGCGCCATGCGATGGCCTCGCCGACGTCGCCGATCAACATCGAGACCCGGTTCCGCTACAATCAGGCGTTCAAGAGCGTGTATTCGATCATCCCGGGTGTGATCACGCTGATCCTGATGCTGATTCCGGCGATGCTGACCGCAGTCGGCGTGGTGCGCGAGAAGGAAGTCGGCTCGATCACCAATTTCCGTTCGACACCGGTGACCGCGACCGAATTCCTGCTCGGCAAGCAGATTCCTTACGCCCTGCTGTCGTTCTTCAGCTTCGTGCTGCTGCTGATCGGCGCGATGGCGATCTTCGGCGTGCCGGTGCGCGGATCGTGGACGGCTTTGATCGGCGGCGCGCTGCTCTACGTGTTCTCGACTACCGCGCTCGGCGTGCTGTTCTCCTCGTTCCTGCGCACCCAGATCGCCGCGATCTTTATCGTCGCGATCATCTCGATCATCCCCGCGGTGAATTTCTCCGGGCTGCTGGTGCCGGTATCGTCGCTGTCGCAGACCGGGCGGGTGTTCGGCGAGGCGTTTCCCGCCGCCTGGTTCCAGGAGGTCAGCATCGGCGCCTTCACCAAGGGCATGAGCTTCTGGATGCTGGCGCCGAACCTGTTGGTGCTGTTCGGTTTCGGTCTGATCTATCTGATCGGTGCGATCTTGGTGCTGCGCAAGCAGGAGGCGTGACGATGGGCTCGATGCTGCGACACATCTATCGTCTGACCGGCAAGGAACTGCGGAGCCTGTGGGCCGACCCGATCCTGCTCGGCTTCATCGTCTACGTGTTCAGCGTCGCGATCTACACGATCGCGACCGGCGCCAAGCTGGAAGTCGAAGCCGCGCGGGTCGCGGTGGTGGACGAGGATCACTCCGAGCTGTCGCGCCGGATCGCCGCCGCGATGCTGCCGCCGCTGTTCCGCGCCGCCGAGCAGATCACTCCGTCCGAGATCGATTCGGCGATGGACACCGGCCGCTACGTGTTCGTCGTCGAGATTCCGCCGAAATTCGAATCCGACGCGCTCTCCGGCAAGACCCCCACGATCCAGGTCAACGTCGACGCCACCGCGATGGCGATCGCCGGCAACGGTGCGGTCGACATCCAGAACATCGTGCTGCGCGAGACGGCCGCTTACCTGCGCAAGGATTCCGGCACCAGCGCCACGCCCGTCAACCTGGTGATGCACGCCAAGTTCAATCCGAACCTGAACTCGGCCTGGTTCACCTCGGTGATGCAGGTGATCAACAACATCGCGACGCTGTCGATCATCCTGACCGGCGCCGCGCTGATCCGCGAACGCGAGCGCGGGACTATCGAGCATCTGTTGGTGATGCCGGTGCGGCCGCTCGACATCATGCTGTCGAAGATCATCGCCAACGGCGCGGTGATCGTGGTGGCGGCGCTGTTGTCGCTGCAGTTCATGGTCAAAAGCGTGCTGGGGGTGCCGATCATCGGCTCGGTGCCGTTGTTCACCTTCGGGATGGTGCTTTTCATGTTCTCGGTGACGGCACTCGGCCTGCTGCTGGCGGCCTATGCCCGCACCATGCCGCAGTTCGGCTTGCTGGCGATCCCGGTGATCGTGATCCTGTATCTGCTGTCCGGCGCCAGTACCCCGATCGAGACCATGCCGCAATGGCTGCAATTCGTGATGCAATTCACGCCGAACACGCAGTTCGTCGCGTTCGCCCAAGCCGTGCTCTACCGCGGCGCCGGTGTCGATCTGGTGTGGCCGCAACTGCTGGCGATGCTGGCGATCGGCGGCGTGACGCTCGGCATCTGCCGCGTCCGCTTCGCCAAGACCATCTCGGCGCAGGACTGAGCGCCGTTACTCCGCCGGAGCCAGTCGGGCGCCGGATGCGGCCTGCCGGCTGCGCTTGGTCGCGAGCCGCGCGCGGCGCTTGCGCGCCCAGATCACCACGCCGGTGACCGACAGCGCCGCCACCACCAGGCCCATCGCCGAGATCAGGATCCGGCCGGGCAGGCCGAGGATGCGGCCGGAATGCAGCGGAAGCTGCATCTGCACGAACACGTCCGCGGCGGTGCCGACCCAGGGCAGCCGATCGCCGAGATAGCGGCCGTCCTCGCTGTCGTAATAGAGCTGCGCCGGGCCGACCCCGGCAGCGCCGTGCTCTTCGCCCGGCTTGAAGAACGCCGCCGCGAACACGCCGTGCGCCGGGCCGTAGAACAGCGAGCCGAGCGGCTCGGTGAAGCCGCGCGCCTTGCCGTCCGCGGTGGCGCGCGCCGCGATCTCGGCAAAGCTCATCTTCGGCTCGATCGGGTGGTCGAGGTCACGATACGGGCGCTGCTCGTAGGGCGTCGGCGTGTAGTTCGACACCGTCTTCATCAGCGGCGAAAACACCTCGAAATACAGGTTCAGCGAAAACGCCGTGAATGCGACGATGAACAGCACCCCCCAGGTCCACAGGCTGAAGGCGCGGTGAATGTCGAAATTGATCCGGTAGGCGCTGCCCGAAGTCTTGATCTTCCAGGCCGGCGCCCACCGCGCCCAGAACCCCTTGCCGAGCTGGCGCTTCACCGCCGGCGCCTGTCCGCCCCGGAGCAACTTTCGCGCCGGCAGCGTCAGGTAGAAGCCGACGAAGCAATCGATCGTCCAGATGATTGCGACGATACCGAGCAGCCGCGCACCCCAGCGATCGCTGCCCCAGAACTCGGGCACGTGCATGGTGTAGTGCAGCTTGTACAGAAACGAGACGAAGTTCTCGCGCGTGATCGGCCACACCGCGCCCCAATAGCGCCGGCCGAGTTCCGCGCCGGTGTTGGGGTCGAGAAACACCTGATTGTAGTCGAGCGTGTAGCGCTTGCCGGTCGCCGGATCGATCCGCGGCAGCACGAAGAACGACAGCGAGTGGCCTTGTTCCGGCGTCATCGAGAAGAAGATGACGCGGGCTCGCGGATCGCGGTGCTCGATGCGCTGGGCAAGCTCGATCGAGGGAATCGCCGGTCCGGTGGTCGCGACGTCGAACAGCCGGGCGTTGATGGTCTCGTCGATTTCGTGATCCCACGAGATCACCGCGCCGGTGACGCCGGAGAAAAACAGAAATGCCGCGGTAATCAGCCCCGCCCAGCGGTGAAGGCGCCCAAACATCAGTCTCATGACTATCCGTGTACCGCGTGGAATGCGCGATGCCAGAGGGCGCTTTTTGGAATCGTTTCAAACTGACGCGGCGCGGGCTTTGATCCCGCCTAGCTCACGGTTTATCGCGATGCCCGCCACCCGCTGCGGCAATCTGCCTCGCGCGGTGCTCGGTTCCAAGAACCGTGGCGAAGTCGCGAGTTCACGCCGACCAGCAGTCCTGCTCTTCGCGGTACGCCTGTTCGTTGAGCCGCTGGGCGATCTCGTCGGCGAGCTTCCTGGTCTTTGCTTCGGCGATGGTTTCCCCATCCGTTGTCTTCAGCGATTTGCTCTCCGCCTCGATCGGGAAATCGGTCGGATGCAGATGCTCGTCTTTGCGGTCGGTCATGGCGGGGTTCCTCCAATTGAACGACAACGCGCGAACTGGGCTGGCGGTTGCCCGGGCCCGGAACACCGCGTCCACATATTGGACGATTATTTGCGGCGGCTGCAATTTGTTGGACAGGGTCGGAATTATTCCCGCATAATTCGATGATGACCGGCGCAACTCGGATCCGTCCGACCTTCATGCCCACCCCGTCTGCGGAGGCTGTACTGGCCGACAGTGCCGGCGACGCCGCGTTCGCCACGACTCTGGCCAAAGGGCTGGTGGTGCTCGAGGCGTTCGAAGGCGCGAAGCTGTTGGGCAATATGGAGCTCTCGGTCCGCACCGGACTTCCGCGACCGACCGTCGCGCGGCTGACCCACACGCTCGCCGAGCTCGGCTATCTGACCTACGACCCCCGCGTCGCCAAATACGCGGTCGGCGCCCGCGCGCTGCGGATGCTGCACCCGCTGCTCGCCGGCATGCCGTTCCGCCAGCTCGCCCGGCCGCTGATGCAGGATCTCGCCTATAGCGTCCGCGGCACGGTCTCGATCGGTCTGCTCGACGGATCGTCGATGGTGTATGTCGAGACCGCGCGCTCCGGCGACGTCGGCCCGCATACGCCAGACATCGGCATGCCGATTCCGGTGGTTCGTACCGCGATGGGGCGCGCTGCGGCGTCGATGCTGCCGGAAGCGGAAGCCGCACGGCTCGAACGGCAGCTCGAGGCTGCCGACGGCGCGATGTGGAGCGGCTATCGCGATCTGTATCGCGACGGCCTGCGGCAATGCGCCGAGCGCCAATTCTGCACCTGCTTCGGCGACTACATGCCGGCGATCCACGCCATCGCCGCGCCGCTGTTCCGGCTGCGCGAGCGCTGCTTCGCGATCAATTGCGGGATTCCGGCGTTTCGATTGCAGCAGGGGCAGCTCGAACACGGGATCGGCCCGCGCGTTCGTGCGCTGGCCGAGAGCATTCGTGTGCTGGTCGCGCGCCCCGATTCCGCCGAGCCAGGAAGCCGAGGGGCCAAGACACAAACGAGATGACAGGCTGCGATCGTGGGGCTGCATGCGCAGCACCAGCCGGGGCGGCGACGTCACTTTGCAGGGGAGAGACCAATGGCGCCGCCGAGCGATCGAAGCCGGCTGCGCCCGTTGTCGGGCCGACGCCGCGTTTGGCGGCACTGGAGCAACAGGAGGACGCCATGCCGATCACCCGCCGCATGCTGCTCGCGAGCGCCGCTGCCGCTTTCGCGGCGCCGTCGTCGAATCTGGCCGCAGCCGACGATTGGCCGGTCCGCGTCGTCAAGACGGTGTCGCCCTACGGCGCCGGCGGTGCCAACGACATCTCCTTGCGGATCCTCAACGAGTTCTTCGAACGCGAGCTCAAGCAGCAATTCATCGTCGAGAACAAGCCGGGTGCCGGCACCCGCATCGCCAACGAGATGGTCGCGCGAAGTCAGCCCGACGGTTACACCTTCCTGTACGCGGCGGCGCCTTACGCTACGGCGGAAGCGTTGTTCGGCAAGCTCAACTATCAGCGCAGCGAGCTGCGGCCGGTGGCGATGGCGGCGTTCGCGCCGATCTTCCTGATCGTGAACGCCAAGTCCGAATTCAAGACGCTGCCGGAGCTGATCGCCTATGGCAAAGCGAAGCCGGAGGGGCTGACATTCGGCTCGCCCGGGCCGGGCTCTCAGCCGCATCTGGCCGCCGAGCTGTTGTTCAAGATCGCGGGCGTCAAGGGACTGAACGTGCCGCTACGCGGCGATGCGGCCGCCTACACCGAACTACTCGCCGGCCGCGTCGACGCCACGTTCACGGCGATCAGCTCGGCGCTGCCGCACATCAAGGCGGGCAGTTTCCGCGTGCTCGGCTCCGGTTCGGCGCAGCGGAGTGCGATCTACCCCGAGGCGCCGACTCTGGCCGAACTCGGCTATCCGCAGATCGTCGCCGCCGGTTGGTACGGCTTTATGGCGCCGGCCGCGACGCCATCGCCAATTGTCGAGCGGCTGCAGGATCTCGTGCTGCGCGCACTCGGCGATTCCAACGTGAAGAACAAGCTGCTCGCCCAGGGCCTCGAAGCGCACGGGCTGAAGGGCCCCGAATTCGCGGCCTTCATCGACGCCGAAACCGCGAAGTGGAGCCGGGTGATCGAGGACGCCGGGCTGCGAGAGAAGTGATCCGAAGTGCCTCGCGCGGTGTCGGAGCGTCTCGTTCGGGTGTTCGCGCGCCGATGACTGCGATCGTGGAGCCTACCACATCGACGCCTTGGCGCGTTCCGGCCAGGCGCGGTCGTAGTCTGCGCCGCCGACGCGGCCTTCGGTCATCGCAGCGAGGATTTCGCCGGGCGTCGGCAGCGTCTCCTGTGCGACCTGCTTGCTCGGATCCCACAGGCCGGAGCGGATCAGCGCGCGGCCGCATTGGAAATAGATTTCCTCGACCGTCATCACGATCACGGTGCGCGGCGCCTTGCCTTCGACGTCGAACGACATCCGCAAGGCCTCGTCGGCGGTGACGTAGCCGCGGCCATTGATGCGCAGCGCGTTGATCGAGCCGGGGATCAGCAGCATCAGCGCGACCCGCGGGTCGCGCACGACGTTGCGCAAGGAGTCGATCCGGTTGTTGCCGCGGCGGTCCGGGATTAGCAGCGTAGTGTCGTCGTGGACGCGGATAAAGCCCGGCACGTCGCCGCGCGGCGAGCAATCGAGTCCTTCAGGCCCGACGGTGGCGAGCGCGGCGAACGGCGATTTCTCGATCAGCGTGCGATACGGCGGCGTGATCCAGTGCGCCACCTTCTCGGTCGACGCATCGTTCGGCACGCCGTAGATCGCCTCCAGCGCCTCGACAGTGTCGAGCGCAGGGAAGGCAGTGCGGGGATCGTCAGGGCTGCGGGCGTCCATGGCGGATGATCTCCAACAAGTTTCGGGCGTGGGCGATTGGGTCGCCGACATTGCTCACGGTGAAGTTCGGAGTTGCGTCGACGCTGCGCCCGACGCGGTCGGTGATGCTGCCGTCGCTGGCGCGAGCCCGCGCCGCGATCCGGGCCGCCAGCACCTCGGCGGGCGCCGTGATCAGCACGACGACGACATTGGCATAAGCGCTGCGCGCGGGCTCGATCACCATCCGCGACACGTTCGCCACCACGGTGCGTCCGGCACGGATGTCGTCGTCGAGGCTGCGCGGCAGACCGTAGGCGTGGCCATGGGCACGCCAACACAGGGCGAAGTCGCCGGCTGTCTCCAGTCGTTCGAATTCCGCCGGCGTCACCGAAAGATTGTCTTCCGCCGCTGAGGCTTCGCGGGTGACGACGCGGCGCGCAAACACGATCGCCGGATCGCCGGCACAGAGCGAGCGGGCGGCATTGATCAGCGTGTCCTTGCCGGCGCCGGAGGGGCCAACCACCAGCACCAGCCGCCCCGGGCCGATCAGTTTCGTCGTCTGCTCCGCCACCGCGATATCCGTCATGCCACGCGCTGTCCTTCGCGCCAGACGCTGCGCACCGCCGGCACGTCATGCGCGACGTGAACGCGGATCAGGTCGGCGCGCTTGCCCGTGGAGATCTCGCCGCGATCGTTGAGGCCGACCGCTTCGGCCGGTGCCTTGGTGACGGTGCGGATCGCGGCGGCAAGGTCGATCGCAGGCGCCCGCATCGGCAATTGCAGCGCCGCGATCAACAGGCTCGACGGGATGTAGTCCGACGACAGGATGTCGAGTAGTCCCTCGTGCGCCAGATCGATCGCGGCGATGTTGCCGGAGTGCGAGCCGCCGCGCACCACGTTGGGGGCGCCCATCAGGATATCGATGCCGGCCTGGTGCAGCTCGCGCGCCGCCTCCAGCGTGGTCGGGAATTCGGCGACCGCGACCCGGTCACGGACCGCGTCGGCGACGTTCTCGGGCGTGGTGTCGTCGTGGCTCGCCAGCGGAATTTCGTAGCGGTGCGCCAGCTCGACGATCGCCCGCATATTGGCGTCGGCGTAGGTCTCCTTGCAGTACACCCGGCGTGCGAACATCACGTCGAGCTCGGCATCGGTCATGCCGGCCCCCTTGCCGCGGTAGTAGTCGCGCAGCTTTTCCTCGTCGCGGAACTGGCGCTGGCCCGGCGTATGATCCATCAGCGACATCAGCCGGATGTCGGGGCGGTCAATCAGCTCCTTGGCCTCCGCCACCACGTTCGGCATCGGAATTTCGCAGCGCAGATGCAGGAAGTGATCGGCGCGCAGCAGCTGCGCGTCGCGCGCCGTCGAGATCGCGCCGGCCAGCACGATCGCCTGGCCATCGACCTCCTCGGCGCCTTCCTCGCGCCACACCCGGAGCGAGTCGAGCACCGTGGTGATGCCGCAGGTTGCGAGCTGGCCGTCGTAGGACACCACGGCGGCGACCGGATTCCACTGCACCTTGGGGCGCGGCGTGTAGTGCGCCTCGAGATGATCGGTGTGCAGCTCGACGAGGCCGGGCATCACCAGATCGCCTTGCATGTCCTTGGCACCGTTCGGCGCGTCGCCTTCGCCGACTTCCGCGATCACGCCGTCGGCGATCGCGACCCAGCCGTGCTCTATCACCCGGTCGGCCAGCACCAGCCGGGCATTGCCCAGCACCATCTCTTGCGAATTGCTCATGGTCTCGTTCATTCCATTGGTCATGCGGCGGCGGCAAACGAGGTGACGTCGACGATGCGGTCCGCGATGATCTCACGGATCTCGTCGTCGTGCACGATGGCGATGATCGCGGCGCCCTGCGCCTTTGTCTCGGCGATCAGCTCGACCACCACGGCGCGATTCTTGGCGTCGAGCGACGCGGTCGGTTCGTCGAGCAGCAGGATCGGCGTGTGCGAGATGAAGCCGCGGGCGATGTTCGCCGCCCGAGAACGTCGCCGGCGGCAGCGTCCACAGCCGCTCCGGAATGTTGAGCCGGCGCAGCAGCACGCCGGCCTGTTCGCGCGCCGCCTCGCGGGCCGTGCCCTGCACGATCAGCGGTTCGGCCACGACGTCGAGCGCGGCGACGCGGGGGACGGCGCGCAGAAACTGGCTGACATAACCGATGCTGCCGCGCCGCGCGGCGAGGATCTGGCGCGGCTGCGCGGTGGCGATGTCGAGCGTATCGCCGTCATGGGCAATCCGGATCGCGCCGGAGTCGCAGCGATAATTGCCGAAGATCATTTTCAGGATCGACGATTTGCCCGCGCCGGAGGGGCCGGACAGCACGACGCATTCGCCGGGCTGAACCTGGAAGCTGACGCCGCGCACCACCGGCAGCGTCACGCCGCCCTGCAGATGCATGACGAAACTCTTCTGGGCGTTATCGACGACGAGAGCGGGAG
>NZ_QPFS01000122.1:0-13816 GCF_010906995.1 Rhodopseudomonas sp. WA056
GTCTTTGGCCCTGCCGGTCGCTGCGGAGGCCGGTAACCGGGCAGGACGCAGCGAAATCCAGGGAGAGCGCGATCTGCCCTCCGGCCTATCCCGTCATTCCGGGGCGCTCGCGATAGCGAGCGAACCCGGAATCTCAAGATTGGCAGACAGGAAATATGGATTCCGAGCTCGCGCTCCGGGCGCCCCGGAATGACGGACGAGGGGGGTAACAGCTGCAGGGGGGGGCGATTATGCGGCGCAGTCGCAGCCACATTCACTCCCGTCATGCGCGGGCTTGACCCGCGCATCCATCGCGCGCGACAGCGCGCTATCTTGCGAAGAGTGATGGATTGCCGGTGCAAGCCCGGCAATGACGGCGTTGATGTTTGCTCGAGCTAACCGGACGAGCATCGCGACATTCGGAAAGCTGCGTCAGCTCCGCATAACGCTTCGCTCATGCCGGCTTCTTGCTAGGATCGTTAGGACAGATGACACTCCGGTCATCGAACTTCACTTCGAACGTGGCCCGGGCTTGATGCATGAGCCGTTCGGCAAAGATTCTGAAGTTGGTTCAGCCCACGGTGCCAGGTACCGTGCTCTGTCGCGACGTTTTGGTGCTCGCGCCGACGGGCTACCTGCTGCGCGGGTTCTTTCTGAACGCGACGTCGCAAAAGCATCACATGGATCTTTGGAAGGTGGTGATGCCGCTGCACCGCCCGCTCGATACTCTCGTGCTGACCTACGGTACTATCATCGCCGGGCCTGATGACCACCGCGTCAAGGTCGATGATGTCGAGCGAGCGGCCGAAGTGGTGAAGCAGTGCCTTCGCCACGAAGTTCAGGCGTTGCGAGATCTCGAAGGACCACCGCAGTTCTTACAGCGTATCAGCCGGATGAGCGTTAACGAGTTCGAGGTGGTGCAACTCGACTTCGCGCTGACGCATTTTCTGATCGGGGACGTCTCAGAGGCGAGGCGGATCCTGCGCTCGCAGATGGAGCGCCCAGAGGTCTATCCAACCCATCGGCAAGTCACCCGGCGGGCCTTCGAAGCGTTGGAAGCCGGCCCGGAGGCGCTGCAACGTCTCATCGATGGCTGGCGAGATGACAACGTTGCACGGTTTTGTCTCGAACCAACGAGCCGAAGACCACCCGGCTTGCGGCTCGTCAGATCGACTTAGATCGCCTCGCCCCGCGCCTGCAGCGCGGCGTTGCGGATGCCGGCGATGTTGGTCTTGTACGCTTCCAGCGTGCCGCCCTTGAACACGGCGGAGCCGGCCACGAAGGCGTTGGCGCCGGCGGCGGCAAGTTCACCGGCGACCTTGTCGGAGACGCCGCCGTCGACCTCGATGTCGATCGGGCGGTCGCCAATCATGGCGCGGATCTGGCGGATCTTCTGGACTGCGCTCGGAATGAACGCCTGGCCGCCGAAACCGGGGTTCACCGACATCACCAGCACCAGATCGATGTCATCGAGCACGTATTCGATCGCGCTCGGATGCGTGCCCGGATTGAGCGAGACGCCGGCCTTCTTGCCGAGGCCGCGGATCGCCTGCAGCGAGCGGTGCAGATGCGGGCCGGCTTCGGCGTGCACGGTGATGATGTCGCAGCCGGCCTTGGCGAAGGCTTCGAGATACGGATCGCACGGCGCGATCATCAGGTGGGCGTCGAACACCTTCTTGGTGTGCGGCCGCATCGCCTTGATGACGTCCGGGCCGTAGGAAATGTTCGGCACGAAATGGCCGTCCATCACGTCGAGATGGATCCAGTCGCAGCCGGCGGTATCGACCGCGCGGACCTCTTCGCCGAGCTTGGAAAAATCCGAGGCGAGGATCGAGGGCGCGATGGCGAGCGGACGGAGCGCGAAGGAGGACATCAGGGCTTCCAGGTGCGTGGGGTGGATCAACTTCGCTACCACGCCGCGCCGGTCTCTCGCAAATCCAGAGCGCAACAACGGGCCGTGCAGGCCCGGCAGGTTGTGCCGAAGGGGCAGAAATTGCCGTCCCGGCGCCCTCGCCGAATCCGAAAAAGTCAGCAATTTCGGGCGCTTCGCGGCTGGCACGGCGATTGCTCGGAGAGCTGGAATAATCCGTGGGTAGTTGCCGGCCGCGGCCAGCGGTGTGTGATGCGGAGTTTCTGTGATGCTGCCTGCCCTTGGCGCGCTCGGCGCGCTGTCCGGACTGCTCAATACGCTGAGCGCGTCGACGTCGAAATCGTCGAAGCAGACCACCGGCTTCACCAATCCGTTCGAGAGCTCGAGCGGCAGCACCGGCACATCGTCGTTTCCGGGCCTGCCGACCGGCAACGGCTCGTTGCCGTCGAGCGGTCTGTCGCCGCAGACGATGCAGGCGCTGCTCGACGCGCAGAGCGCACAGTCCACCGGTAATTCCAGCTCGACCGCATCCAAGTCCCGCGATGCTGCGCTGAAGGATCTGTTCAAGCAGATCGACGGCAACGGCGACGGGGCGATCAGCAAGGGCGAATTCGAGGACGCGCTTGGAGCAGGCGGCACCAACATCGCCAATGCCGACAAGGTGTTCTCCAAGCTCGACAGTGACGGCGACGGTTCGGTCACCGCCGAAGAGCTGGCTTCGGCGTTGATGCCGCGCAAGCAGCACGATCGTAGCAGCGAGGAAGCCCGCAAGTCCGGCCGCGGCGGTTCGAGCGATCCGTTGCTGCAGGCGTTGTCCGGCTCGTCCTCGACCAGTGTGGCCAATTCCGACGGCAGCGTGACCACCTCGATCAGCTATGCGGACGGCACCAAGGTGACGATGACCTCGGCGGCGACCGGCTCGTCGTCGAGCGGTGCGACCTCGTCCTACAATTTCATCGAGCAACTGATCCAGCGCCAGGCGGCGCAGATCCAGGCGGCTTCGGGCTCGTCGCTGTCGGTCAGCGCCTGAACCGATCGCGCCACGCCGGCTGCGCGTCCTTGAACGGCAGCGTGGTGGCCTCATAGACGCCGCGTGCGATCGCCCGTGCCACGGTATTGGCCGCGATGGTGCCGAGCTCGGTCAGCCCGGCCAGCGGCTCGACCGGCTTGATCCCGGTCGCCGCGGCGAACACCACGTCGCCGTCGAGCGGCGCGTGCACCGGATAGATTGCGCGGGCAAATCCGGTCTGCGCCAGCATCGCCAGCCGCTTCACCTGGGTCTTGGTGAGCGCGGCATCGGTCACCACCGCGACCAGCGTGGTGTTCTCGACCGCGCTCGGGGTCGCGGCGCCTTTCAGCCGCACCTTCAGCATCTCCGGCGTGAAGCTCTCGGGCATTCCTAGCCCGCCGAACTCGTCGCCAACTTCGAACGGCGCCGACCAGAACCATGGGCCGTCACCGATCGTTGCGCTGCCGATCGCGTTGACCACCGCGATCGCGCCGACGGTGACGCCGTCCGGCGTGGTCGCCGAGGCCGAGCCGAGCCCGCCCTTCAGCGTCGCGGTGGTGGCGCCGAGGCCGGCGCCGGCGCTGCCGAGCGCGAAGCTGTCGCCGGCTGCGTCCGCGGCGGCGTAGCCGAGATCGCGGTACGGCGAGAACCGGCCCCAGGCCTTGTCGCCGCCGTTGATCATGTCGAACACCACCGCGCCCGGCACGATCGGGATCGTGGCGTCGCCGATCGCAAAGCCGCGGCCGCGCTCGGCGAGCCATGCCTGCGCTCCGCCGCCGGCGTCGAGTCCGAACGCCGAGCCGCCCGACAGCGTGAAGCCGTCGACCTGCTCGACGGTGTTGACCGGTTCCAGCAGCACGCCGTCGCGAATCCCGGGACCGCCGCCGCGGACGTCGATCGAGGCGACCGCAGGCTTGTCGAACAGGATCGCGGTGACGCCGGAAGCGAGCTTGGCGTCGTCGGCGTTGCCGACGCGAACGCCGGGGACATCGGTGATGAGGTTTCGCAAGATGGGCCTGTCCGTAGCTGGCTGAGGGGGAACATTTTCGGCATAAACAATTGGTCGAAGCAATCCCTCACGCCGTGATCACAAGGCGCGGAACCTTGACGCAGCGGCTTGCGCCTGTGCGAAGCGCGGGTGCATGTAGCCGGCCATGATCCATGACGTCTCGATCCCCGCCGCCCTGATCGCCGGTCTGGTCAGCTTCCTGTCGCCCTGCGTATTGCCGCTGGTGCCGCCGTATCTGATCTATCTGACCGGTGCGACGATCGAGCACGTCGCCGCCGACGAAGCCGAGCGCAGCTCGAAGCGTGCGGTGATGATCTCGGCGGCGATGTTCGTGCTCGGTTTCTCCACCGTGTTCGTCGCGCTCGGCGCCAGCGCCAGCCTGGTCGGCGGCCTGATCCGCGCCTGGTCGGCGGAGCTGGCGATCGTCGCCGGTATCGTCATCATCATGATGGGCCTGCACTTCCTCGGGCTGACGCGGATCAACATCCTGATGCGGGAAGGGCGGCTGCCGATCCCCAAGCCGGTCGGGCTGTGGGGCGCCTATGTGATGGGGCTGGCGTTCGCGTTCGGCTGGACCCCGTGCATCGGCCCGATCCTCGCCGCGATTCTGTCGGTCGCCGCCGCCGAAGCGACGGTGACGAAAGGCGCCGGCCTGCTGGCGGTGTATTCGCTCGGCCTCGGCGTGCCGTTCCTGCTCGCAGCGCTGATGATCGAACAGTTTTCCGGCCTGTTCGCCCGCATCAAGAAACACCTCGCCACCATCGAGCGGGTGATGGGCGTGCTGATGATTTTCACCGGCATCGGCTTCCTCACCGGCGCGATCAGCGACGTCAGCATCTGGCTGCTGAACACGTTCCCGGCGCTGGGGAATATCGGGTAGTTTGTCTCTGAAGCCGCGATGCTGGCCTCAGCCTGAGGAGCGGTCCGTTAGAGCGGTTCATCATTTGACTGAAACGATCCGACCTTTCCGAAGGCACTGAGTCCTCATCCTGAGGAGCCCGGCGAAGCCGGGTGTCTCGAAGGATGGGGCAACGCATTCCCTGAGTCATATGGTTCGAGACGGCGCTACGCGCCTCCTCACCATGAGGTTGTGCGTGTGGCAGGCGATGCGGACTAGCTCTGGTTCTATAAAAAACAGAACTGCTCTAGGACCGCGTCTCGAAGGATGGCAGCGCACGATGCGTCGCCTCATGGTTCGAGACGCATCGCTGACGCGATGCTCCTCATCATGAGGAGCAGAAGCTGTGCTTGTGCGGATCAAGTTGGATGCAGCAGAGCGCTCATCACCGTGAACGCTCTGGAGCACTGGGCCGCCCGGCCGAGCCGGGCGGTGACGGTTTGTAGGCGGGGCGAGGGCGAGCGCAGCGCAAGAGGGCGGATCGGAAGATCACGTCGGCTCAGTTGCCGATCTCCGCGTAGTTGCCCTTGGCGTCCCATTTGTAGACGACGTAGTCGATCGCCTTGATGTCGCCCTTGGCGTCGAAGGCGAGCTTGCCGAGGACGGTGTCCCACTCGCCGGCCTTGATGGTTTCGATCACCTTCTTCGGATCGGTCGATTTGGCCTTCTCGACGGCCTGCGACCAGATCTGGAACGCCGCGTAGGTGTAAAGCGTGTAGCCTTCCGGATCGATGCCCTTGCCCTTGAACTTCTCGACGATCGCCTTGGCGGTCGGCTTGTTGCGCGGATCGGGGCCGAAGGTGAACAGCGTGCCTTCCGCGAGCGGGCCGGTGATCGAGGCGAACTCCTTGTCGTTCATCGCGTCGCCGGCCATCATCACGGTCTTCAGGCCCTGGTCGCGCATCTGGCGCAGGATCAGGCCGGCCTCCTGATGATAGCCGCCGATATAGACCAGATCGATGGCGTCGCGCTTCAGCCGCGAAACGATGGAATTGAAGTCCTTGTCACCCTTGTTGTAGGACTCGAACATCTTCTCCTGGAAGCCGGCCTTGTTCAGCGCCTTCTTGGTCTCGTCGGCGAGCCCCTTGCCGTAGGTGGTCTTGTCGTTGAGGATCGCGACGTTCTTGCCCTGATAGTTCTTCAGGATGTACTCGGCGGCGATCAGTCCCTGCTGATCGTCGCGGCCGCAGACCCGCAGCACGTTCCACAGCTTGCGCTCGGTGAAGAGCGGGTTGGTCGAGGCCGGAGTGATCTGCAGCGTGTTGCCGTCCGCATAGGCTTCCGACGCCGGGATCGACGACGACGAGCAGAAATGGCCGGCGACGAACGGGATGCCGTCGCCCGCGATCTTCTCGGCGATCGAGCGCGCCTGTTTCGGATCGCAGGCGTCGTCGCCGGTTTGCAGCTTGAGCTGCTTGCCGAGCACGCCGCCGGCTGCGTTGAGATCGGCGACGGCCTGATCGGCGCCGTTCTTCAACTGACGGCCGAATGCCGATTCGCCGCCGGTCATCGGGCCGGCGACCGCGACCGTGATGTCCTGCGCCAGCGCCGTGGTCGACAGCGCCAGCGAGGCGCCGAAAGCCAAACCGAGAAGCTTGAGTTTCATGGAGTGATCCCTGCGGTGAGACTGCGATAGGTCAGCCGCGCCCGAACCGGATCGCGGCGCGGCAATGCCGGCATTGTTGGCTGATTTTCACGTCAAGTCATCGACAAAATGCCGCATCGGTTGCGACGCACTGGCACATTCTGCCGCAGGCGGTAACGAGAGAGGTCAGGCCTTGCGGCCGCCTTCCAGATAAGCGGCACGGACTTCCGGGCGAGCCAGCAGTTCGGTGCCGCTCCCGCTCATCGTGATCAGTCCGTTGACGAGCACGTAGCCGCGGTGCGCCAGCTTCAGCGCGTGGTTGGCGTTCTGCTCGACGATCAGCACCGTCAGCCCGTCCTGCCTGTTCAGGGTGCGGATCGCTTCGAAGATCTGGCGGGTGATCAGCGGCGCGAGGCCGAGCGAGGGTTCGTCCAGCAACAGCAGTCGCGGCCGGCTCATCAGCGCCCGGCCGATCGCCAGCATCTGCTGTTCGCCGCCGGACAGCGTGCCGCCACGCTGGCCGAAGCGTTCGCGCAGCCGCGGGAATAGCGTCAGCACCCGCTCCAGCGAGGCGGCGCGGTCCTCGTCGCTGCCCTGGCCGGCGTCGGCCCCCATCTGAAGATTCTCGGCCACGCTCATCCGCGGGAAGATGCGGCGACCTTCAGGCGACTGCGCGATGCTCATGCGCGCGATCTGGTAGGTCGGCATCGCGGTGATGTCGACGCCGTCGAACACGATGCGGCCGGTCTTGGCGCGCGGCCTGCCGAAGATCGACATCATCAGCGTCGACTTGCCGGCGCCGTTGGCGCCGATCAGGGCGACGATTTCGCCGGGTTGGATGGCGAGATCGACGCCCTTCAGCGCCTCGATCTTGCCGTAGGCGGCGCGGAGGTTTTCGATTTCGAGCAGAGGCGCGGCGGAGGTGTTTGTCATCGCGCGGCCTCGCCACGCTTACCTTCGTCGTGGCCGGGCTTGACCCGGCCATCCACGGCCACAGGCGAGGTCGTGCTCGTTTCCGTGGATGGCCGGGTCAAGCCCGGGCATGACGGTGGACTATGTAGCAACGTCCTCACAGCCCGAGCTCCTGCTCGACGGCCTCGACCTCGTCGTCCTCGACGCCGAGATAGGCGGCGATGACGCGGGGATCGTCGCGGATCTCGGCCGGCGTGCCGCCCGCGATCTTGACGCCGTAGTCGAGCACCACGACGGCGTCGGAAATTTCCATCACCACGCTCATGTCGTGTTCGATCAGCAGGATCGAGGTGTCATGCTGGTCGCGGATCGACAACAGCAATTCGCTGAGTTCGGCGCTCTCGCGCGCATTGAGGCCGGCGGCGGGCTCGTCCAGGCACAGCAGCACCGGCTCGGTGCACATCGCCCGCGCGATTTCGAGCCGGCGCTGGTCGCCGTAAGGCAGGTTGCCTGCTGCGTCGTCGGCGCGGCCGTGCAGCCCGATCTGCTCCAGCCAGAACCTCGCGCGGTCGATTGCGGCGCGCTCTGCCGCACGCCACGACGGCGCGCCGAACAGGCCAAGAAACGTGAAGCCCGAGGCGCGTAGCAGCGCGTTGTGCTGCGCCACCATCAGGTTTTCCAGCGCGGTCATGCCGGGAAACAACCGGATGTTCTGAAAGGTGCGCGCCACCTTGGCGATCTTGGTGATGCGGAAGTCGTTGAGCTTGTCGAGCCGGTGCGTGTCGCCGCCGCGATGCTGGAGCCGGATCGCGCCGGCGGTCGGCCGGTAGAAGCCGGTGATGCAATTGAACACCGTGGTCTTGCCGGCGCCGTTGGGGCCGATCAGCGCGGTGATCTTGCCCCGCTGCGCGTTGAACGACAGGGCGTTGACCGCGATGATGCCGCCGAACTGCATCGTCAGGCCGTCGACCTCGAGGATGTCGGAGGCGTCGTTCATCCGTGGCCTTCCTTGACGAGGTCGGACGAGATCGCCTGCTTGTGCTGAAGATACACGGTCGGCGCGCGGTGGCCGATCAGGCCGCGCGGCCGCCAGATCATCAGCAGCACCATCGCCATGCCGAACACCAGCATGCGGAACTGATCGAGGCCGCGGAACAGCTCGAAGCCGCCGATCAGCGTGACCGCGGCGAGCGCGACGCCGAGCTGCGAGCCCATGCCGCCGAGCACGACGATCGCCAGCACCAGCGCCGATTCCTGGAAGGTGAATGATTCCGGCGAGATGAAGCCCTGCCGGGTGGCGAAGAACGCCCCGGCGAATCCGCCGAACATCGCGCCGATCGCGAAAGCCGTCAGCTTGGTCGTCGTGGTGTTGATGCCGAGCGCGCGGCAGGCGACTTCGTCCTCGCGCAGCGCTTCCCAGGCGCGGCCGATCGGCAGCCGGCGCAGCCGGATCGTCGCCCAGTTGGTGATCAGCGCCAGAATTAGGATCAGATAGAACAGGAACACCAGCCGTTGCGATGGCGAGAACGGAATCCCCAGCATGGCGGCGAGGCCGTTCTCGCCCGGCGTCAGCGGAATGCCGAACACGGTCGGCCGCGGAATGCCGCTGATCCCGTTCGGGCCGCCGGTCAGAGTCTGCCAGTTGATGATGACGAGGCGGATGATCTCGCCGAAGGCGAGGGTGACGATGGCGAGATAGTCGCCGCGCAGCCGCAGCACCGGAAAGCCGAGGATCACGCCCCAGAACGCCGCGAGGATGCCGGCGAGCGGCAGGCAGATCCAGAACGACAGCCCGAAATTGGTGGCGAGCAGCGCGTAGGAATAGGCGCCGACGGCGTAGAACGCCACGTAGCCGAGGTCGAGCAGGCCGGCGAGGCCGACCACGATGTTCAGCCCCCAGCCCAGCATCACGTAAGTCAGCACCAGGATGCCGAGGTCGAGAATGTAGCGCTGATCGTAGAAGATCACCGGCACCAGCACAGTGAAGATCAGCAGCGCCGGGGCGACGATGCGGCCGGCCAGACCGAGCGTCTTGCGGGCGCTCGCCGGCATCATCTTCGAGGTGTCGACCGGACCCCACCACATCCGCAGCAGCTCGACCACGATCGAGCCGACGAACACCGCGCCGACCATGCCGGCGAGGTCGCCGAATCGCGTCCAGTAGATCAGCCCGCCCTCCGGACCGGCCTCGGTTCGCACGCCGATCATCAGCGAAAACAGAACCAGCGCCACCAGGGCGCTGATCAGGGCTTTCTTGACGATGAATCCCGCGCCGGTTCCGGCGGTGGCGGTCGGGGCTACGGCGTGCGCGAGTTTGGCCACGTCGTCGCCCGCTCAGACTTTTTCGACTTCCGGCCGGCCGAGCAGGCCGGTCGGCATGAAGATCAGCACCACGATCAGGATCGAGAACGCCGCGACGTCCTTGTACTCGACCGAGAAATAGGCCGACCAGAACGTCTCGATCAGGCCGATCAGGAGGCCGCCGAGCATTGCGCCGGGCAGCGAGCCGATGCCGCCGAGCACGGCTGCTGTAAACGCCTTGATGCCGGCGACGAAGCCCATGAAGAAGTCCACCAAGCCATAGTACAGCAGATACATCATGCCGGCGACCGAGGCGAGCGCGGCGCCGATCACGAAGGTCATCGAGATGGTGCGGTCCACGTTGACGCCGAGCAGTGCGGCCATGGTCTGATCCTGCTCGCACGCGCGCATGTCGCGGCCGAGTCGGGTCTTCGCCACAAGCCAAGTGAATATCGCCAGCAGCACGATGGTCGATACCACGACCAGAATCTGCACGTTGGACAGCCGCACGACGAAACCGTCGGCGCTCTCGTGCAGCGTGTAGCCGCCGGTGATGATCGGCGGAACCGGCTTGACGCGGGCGCCCTGCGACACCTGGGCGAAGTTCATCAGCACGAACGACATGCCGATCGCCGACAGCATCGGGGCGAGGCGGAACGAGTGCCGCAAGGGTCGGTAGGCGATGCGCTCCACCGTCCAGCCGTAAAGTGCGGTGATCGCCATCGACACCAACAGCACCACCAGCAGGATCAGCGGCACGAAGGTGAGGCCGAACGACACCAGGATCAGGAAGCTGATGAGAGCGATGAAGCCGCCGATCATGAAGATGTCGCCATGGGCGAAATTGATCATGCCGACGATGCCGTAAACCATCGTATAGCCGATCGCGATCAGGCCGTAGATGGAGCCGAGGACGAGACCGTTGATGAGCTGCTGGGCGAAGTAGTCCATGCGCTGCCGTGGTCAGAGGACTCGAAGGATCAGGACTCGAGAAAGCGGATATTGCGGTGCAAACGATCCGGATCGGCTTTCGCTGCACACACGATGCGGCGAGGGCCCCGGCAGCCGGAACGTCGCTTCGCTTTTCAATTTTCTAACAGTGGGTCGCGATCGCGGCAACAGCGGCCGGTTACAACCTTCTTCCCTGTGGACGACGATGCCGCAGTTAGCGGTTCCATTCGCCGCGATGAGTTGGCGGTGAAGTCCGGCGCTATGCGACGGGTGAAATCGGGCGTGCCGCGTCGGTCGCCGGTTCAGGTCCGCGGTGGGGCCGTGGTCGGATGAAAGCGGCATTCCAACGTTCCACCTTCGCCGTTCGACCGGCACCGGGCCGGGCGGCGCGGCTATTCGGTGGGTGCGGCCCGGGAATGCTGCCGAGGCGCGGGGCGGGGTGAGAACAGGCATCATGTGGACTGCTGACGCAAATTTCATGCCGATTTCGTGGTGGAACCTGCCGCAGACGTCGTCCACAGCCGAAAGCCGATGTTAACCTTAACAAGACGTTTCCATTGCCGTGCCGCGTTAACCTGAAGTTAGCTTCGTTGGCGCGGCCGGAAGATTCGGCGCGCTCTGGCTGGCGGGACACGGCGATGAAGACGGATTGGCGGATCAGCTCGGTGAACGGCGTTCTGCTGGCGGCCTATATCGCGCCGACATGGTTGATCGTGGCGTACCGGCTGATCGTGTCGCCGATCAACGCGCTGTACGACCGGCCGAACATCTCGGTGGCGATCTTCATCAGCGATCATCTGCATCTCGGCGCGATCGCGACGATGAAGATGGCGTGGCTGCTGGCGCTGGCCAAGCTGACGGTCGCCGGTTTCCTGCTGGTTTTTTCGGCGCTGCTGACGCGGCCGTCGGTGCGTCTGTCGGGCGGCTGCAACGAGGCGCTGGCGTTCGCGCTGACGCTCGGCAGCCTGGTGTCGTTCGTCAGCATGGTGATGGCCTCGCAGGTCGCCGAGCCTGAGGCGATGCGGCTGCATGCCACCGAGCTGCTGCTGTTTCTGAGCACCGCGATCCTGATGCTGGTCGAGCCGTCGAAGCGGCCTGCGGCCGCCGTGCGCCCGCGCGCGGCGTTCGAGCCGAACTACCCGGCCGCCGCGCAACGCTCCTGATCGCAGGTCCGACTGTCCTGTTTGCTTGACGCTGGCGCTCGGGCCGGGCGCCACCTATCTCAAAAGCTGCATAACTGTTATCGCCGCCGATCATTCGGGGCGGTGTCGCGATACTTTTTCTTTGCCGCCCGGCGTGCTTAAGTAGTCGCAATGCCGCTGTCCGAGGCGGCCGCCGATCCGGGAGGAAATATCCATGGCCATGACGATGAACGGCGAAGTCCAGTTGGACGCGCCGAAAGATTTGGTGTGGAGCAAGCTCAACGATCCGGAAGTGCTGAAGGTCTGCATTCCCGGCTGCGAGGAGCTGGAAAAGACCGAAGACGACAGCGGTTTTCGCGCGGTGGCGAAGTTGAAAGTCGGCCCGGTATCGGCCCGCTTCAAGGGCAAGGTGACGCTGTCCGATCTCGATCCTCCGAACGGCTACAAGATCACCGGTGAAGGCGAGGGCGGCGTTGCCGGCTTTGCCAAGGGCGGCGCCACGGTCGGCCTGTCCGACAAGGACGGCGGCACGCTGCTGTCCTACGATGTCGAAGCGCATATCGGCGGCAAGCTGGCCCAGCTCGGGCAGCGACTGATCAACGGCTCGGCCAAGAAGCTCGCGGACGAGTTCTTCGCCAACTTCTCCAAGGCGGTGCAGAACGGCAACGGCGCGGCCTGATGGCGCCGCGGGGTTCGATCACGCGGATGTCATTACACGGCAGCGGGTCCGGCACGGCCAGAGCCGTTCGCGGTTGCCGATCCTGGGGTTGCCTCGTAAGATCGGTTCAAGAAACACAACTAAAAGACGAGTGATCGCCGTGCAACGCGGCGGTGCGCATTGAAGAGAGGGCCGATGGCCAAGATTTCCCTGATCGTCAATGGCAAGCCTGTGACCGCGAACGTCGATCCGCGCACGCTGCTGGTGCAGTTTCTGCGCGAGAACCTGCGGCTCACCGGCACGCATGTCGGCTGCGATACCTCGCAGTGCGGCGCCTGCGTCGTGCATCTCGACGGCAAGGCGGTGAAGTCCTGCACCACGCTGGCGGTGATGGCCGACGGCCACGAAGTGACGACGATCGAAGGGCTCGCTGCCGACGGCGCGCAGCTGCATCCGATGCAGGAAGCCTTCCGCGAGCATCACGGCCTGCAGTGCGGCTTCTGCACCCCGGGCATGATCATGACCGCGGTCGACATGGTGCATCGCAAGGGCCACGAGCTCTCCGACGAGACGATTCGCGAAGAGCTCGAAGGCAATCTCTGCCGCTGCACCGGCTATCAGAACATCGTGGTGTCGATCGCGGCCGGCGCCAAGGCGATGGCGAACTCCGACCGCACCTGACCGGCTCTGCGCCGGCCCGCTTCAACGAGGCCGCGCGGCACGCCCAACGAGACGCAGGAAGCTCAGGGAAGCGCAATGTACGAATTCAAATATCACCGCCCCGGGACTGTTCGTCAGGCCGCCAATCTGCTGCTGAAGAACGAGGACGCCAAGCTGATCGCGGGCGGCCACACGCTGCTGCCGGTGATGAAGCAGCGCCTCGCGGCGCCGCCGCATCTGGTCGACCTGTCGCATATCGAGGGCCTCAGCGGCATCGAGATGAAGGGCCGCTCGCTGGTGATCGGCGCCACCGCAACCCATGCCGAGGTCGCGAATTCGGCGATCGTCGGCGAGGCGATTCCGGCGCTGGCCGAGCTGGCGTCGCTGATCGGCGATCCGGCGGTGCGCCACAAGGGCACCATCGGCGGCTCGCTCGCCAATAACGATCCGACCGCGGACTATCCGGCGGCCGTGCTGGCGCTCGGCGCCACCGTGGTCACCAACAAGCGCAAGCTGAAGGCCGAAGAGTTCTTCCAGGGGATGTACTCGACTGCGCTCGAGCCGGACGAGATCATCACCAAGGTGCAGTTTCCGCTGCCGAAGAAGGCCGCCTACATCAAGTTTCGCAACCAGGCGTCGCGCTACGCGCTGGTCGGCGTGTTCGTCGCCCGCCGTCCGTCGGACGTCCGCGTCGCGGTCACCGGGGCAGGCGCCGATGGCGTGTTTCGTGTCACTCAGTTCGAAGAGGCGCTGAAGGCGCGGTTCAATTCCAAGGCGCTCGACGGCCTGCACGTCTCCGCCGACGGGCTGAACAGCGATCTGCACGGCAGCGCCGAATATCG
>NZ_QPFS01000123.1:0-13691 GCF_010906995.1 Rhodopseudomonas sp. WA056
CGATCGAATGGCTGGAAAACGATCTCGCCCAGCGCAAAAGCGCGATCGTGATGATCAGCCACGACCGCCGCTTCCTCAGCAATCTGTCGCGCGCCACCGCCTGGCTCGACCGCGGCGTGATCCGCCAGATCGACCGCGGCTTCTCGCAATTCGAAAGCTGGCGCGACGACGTGCTGGCCGAAGAGGAGCGCGATCAGCACAAGCTCGACCGCAAGATCGTGATGGAAGAGCACTGGCTGCGCTACGGCGTCTCCGGCCGCCGCAAGCGCAACGTCAAGCGGCTCGCCGGCCTGCACGAACTGCGCGCCCAGCGCCGCGACTATCGCGGGCCCACGGGTGCTGCCTCGCTCGCCGCAGCCGAAGCCGACAAATCCGGCAAGCTGGTGATCGAAGCGAAATCGATCAACAAGGCGTGGGGCGACCGCCCGATCGTCGACGGCTTCTCGATCCGGATCAATCGCGGCGACCGCGTCGGCATCGTCGGCCCGAACGGCGCCGGCAAGACCACGCTGATCAGCCTGCTCACCGGCGCGATCGCGCCCGACAGCGGCACGGTGCGGCTCGGCACCAATCTGGAGATCGCCACGCTCGACCAGAGCCGCGACAGCCTGGACGCGAAAACGACGCTGTCCGACGCGCTGACCGGCGGCCGCGGCGACCAGGTGATGGTCGGCGGCAAGCCGCGCCACGTGATCGGCTACATGAAGGACTTCCTGTTCACCCAGGAGCAGGCGCGCACGCCGCTGGAGGCGCTGTCCGGCGGCGAACGCGGCCGGCTGATGCTGGCGCGCTCGCTGGCAAAACCGTCGAACCTGTTGGTGCTCGACGAGCCGACCAACGACCTCGACCTCGAAACCCTCGACGTGCTCGAGGAGATGCTCGGCGATTACGACGGCACGGTGATCCTGATCAGCCACGACCGCGACTTCCTCGACCGCGTCGTCACCTCGGTGATCGCGCCGGACGGCGACGGCAAATGGATCGAATATGCCGGCGGCTATTCCGACATGCTGGCGCAGCGCGGCGCCGATCTGACGCGGCAGCCGGCCAAGGCCGCGGCGTCCGAGCCGGCCGCTGCGAAGGCCGCGCCCTCGCCCGCCGCGGCGCCGGCGCCGAAGCGCAAGCTGAGCTTCAACGAAAAGCACGCGCTGGAAACGCTGCCCAAGACCATCGCCAAGCTGGAAGCCGAGATCGCGAGCTTGCAGAAGCAGCTCGACGATCCGCAGCTCTACGCCAAGGACCGCGCCAAATTTGACAAGATCTCGGCCGCGATGGCCAAGGCGCACGACGAGCATCAGGCTGCCGAGCACCGCTGGCTCGAACTGGAGATGCTGCGCGAAGAGATCGAAAGCGCGTGAGACGCGCACGCGCCACACGCACCGCCCTCATCCTGAGGAGCACCGCGTAGCCCGGAGGGCGCAGCGGTGCGTCTCGAAGGATGAGCCACACCAACTCATGGTTCGAGACGCGCAGCTTCGCTGCGCTCCTCACCATGAGGGCCCACCGTTGCCATATGCTTCAACCCCGGAGCCCGCCCATGACCACGCCACTCGCCGCCAGAATCGCCCGCGAGGTCGGCACGCCGGCGCTGGTGATCGACATGGACCGGGTCGAACACAACATCGCACGCATCCAGGCGATGTGCGATGCCGCGGGCGTCGCCAACCGGCCGCACATCAAGACCCACAAATCGCCGCTGCTGGCGAAGATGCAGATCGAGGCCGGTGCCCGCGGCATCACCTGCCAGAAGCTCGGCGAGGCCGAAGTGATGGCCGATGCCGGCATCGACGACATCCTGATCAGCTACAATCTGATCGGCGAGGAAAAGATCGCGCGGCTCGGCGCGCTGCACGAACGCGCCGCGATGACGGTCGCGGCCGACAACGCGGTGGTGATCGCCGGCCTGCCCGCGGCAGCCAAGCGCGCCGGCCGGCCGCTCGGCGTCGTGGTCGAATGCGACACCGGCCGTCAGCGCGCCGGCGTCGAGACCCCGGCCGAAGCGGTGGCGCTGGCGCGGATGATCGCGGCGTCGGAAGGGCTGAGCTTCAAGGGCTTCATGCTTTATCCGACCGAGGACGACTGGCCGCGGGCGCAGCGCTTCTTCGACGAGGCGCTGGCCGGGGTGCGCGCCCACGGCCTCGACGCCGCGATGGTCTCGACCGGCGGCTCGCCGAACCTGAAGAACCTCGGCCAGTTGAAGGGAGCCACCGAGCATCGCCCCGGCACCTACATCTACAACGACCGCATGCAGGTCGCCGCCGGCGTCGCCTCTTGGGACGATTGCGCGCTGACGGTGTATTCCACCGTGGTCAGCCGCGCCGGCCCGGAACGCGGCATCCTCGATGCGGGATCCAAGACCCTGACCTCCGACCCCGGCGGCGGCCTCGACGGCTACGGCCTGATCCTCGATCACCCCGAAGCGCGCATCGCCAAATTCGCCGAGGAACACGGCTTCCTCGACCTGTCCCGCAGCAACTCCCGTCCGAACGTCGGCGACGTCGTGCGGATCATCCCCAACCACGTCTGCGTCGTCGTCAACATGGTCGACGAGGTGGCAATGGTACGCGGCGAGGAGATTTTGGGACCGCTTCCGGTCGCGGCGCGGGGGAGGCTGAAGTAACAACGCAAAGACGAAGTAACACCTCAGCGTTCGTCATTCCGGGGCACGCAGCGAAGCTGCGCGAGCCCCGGAATGACTCGCGGAGAGGTCATGCCCTCGCCGTGACGGAAAGTCATCGCCCCAGATATTTCGCCGCGCCCTGCCCAGCCGCCCGCCCCGTCGCAAAGCACGCGGTGAGCAGATAGCCGCCGGTCGGCGCTTCCCAGTCGAGCATCTCGCCGGCGGCGAACACGCCGGGCAGTTTGCGCAGCATGTAGTCCGCATCGACCTCGCCCCACGCGATGCCGCCGGCGGTCGAGATCGCCCTGGCGATCGGCGCGGTGCCGACCAGACGCACCGGCACGGCATTGATCAGCGCAGCGAGGCGATCGGCGGACAGGGTCGCAAGCGCAACGCCCGATCCATGCGCGGCCTCCTGCAGCAGACCGATGCCCGCCTGCGACAGCCCCGCGGCCTTGCGCAAATACGTCGACAGCGACTGCTTACCCTTCGGCTTCGCCAATCGCGCGGCGAGATCACCCGCTGGGAGATCAGGGCGCAGCGCGATCGACAACCTCGCTTCGCCCTCCGCCAGGACCGCATCACGCAGAGGCGCTGAGATCGCGTAGATCGCACCGCCTTCGATGCCGTCGCGGGTGATCACCGCCTCGCCGCGCACGGTGCGTGTGCCGAACGACAGCGCGACATTCTTCAGCGGCGCGCCCTGATACTTGTCCGCGAACAGCGCCGACCACGCGGCGACGAAGCCGCAATTCGCCGGCTGGAGCGGTGCGATCGTGATGCCCTTCGCGGCGAGCAGATCGCTCCAGCTCCCATCCGAGCCGAGCCGCGGCCAGCTCGCGCCGCCGAGCGCCAACACCGTCGCCCGCGCTGCGATGCTGCGCGGGCCGTCCGCTGTGTCGAACGACAGCCGTCCGTCGCCGTCCCAGCCGGTCCAGCGATGCCTCAGGCGAAGCTGCACGCCCAACGCATCGAGCCGACGTAGCCAGGCGCGCAGCAGCGGCGAGGCCTTCATCGCGACCGGAAACACCCGGCCGCTGGAGCCGACGAAGGTGGGCTGTCCGAGCTCGTCGGCCCAGGCACGCAGTTGCTGCGGCCCGAACGCCTCGATCGCCGGGGTCAGCCACGCCTGCGCCGCGCCGTAGCGCGTCAGGAAGTCCGGCATCGCTTCGCTGTGCGTCAGATTGAGGCCGCCGCGCCCGGCCAGCAGAAACTTCCGCGCCGGCGCGCCCATGCCGTCGAACACGGTGACGCGCGCGCCCGCCTGCGCCAATTGCTCGGCCGCCATCAGCCCGGCCGGGCCGGCGCCGATCACGGCGGCGTCGATGTCGATGATGTCAGCCACGACGGCTGGGTCCGGTGGAAATCATCCGGCGCTTATACACCAACCCGGACAGGCGCAGAGATTCCGGGTTCACGCCTTCGGCGTGCCCCGGAATGACTCGTGGAGAGGCTTCACCCCAACCACGTCGTTCCGGGGCGCTCGCGCCAGCGAGCGAACCCGGAACCTCGCTGCGACTCAGAGATTCCGGGTTCACGCCTTCGGCGTGCCCCGGAATGACTCGTGGAGAGGCTTCACCCCAACCACGTCGTTCCGGGGCGCTCGCGCCAGCGAGCGAACCCGGAACCTCGACAAGTTCTGCGACTCTGAGATTCCCGGTTCGCGCCTTCGGCGCGCCCCGGAATGACGATCGCATTACATCTTGATGCCGAGCCTTGCGGCGGCCTGCGCCACGTATTTCTGCGTCTGCTGGAACGCGCCTTCGAGCGCCTGAGCCTTGGAGTCGTCGCTGATCTCGGCGAAGTGGGCGGCGATCGCGTCGGGGGTCCACTCCTCCTCCGGCAGGTTGATGCCTTCGGTCTCGATGATCTTGATCTGCGCGAACGAGCCGGCGCCGGCGCCGAGCGTGGTGCGGGTCGGCGCGTTGTCGCTGAGCAGGAACAGCACCGCGGGGGTGATCGCCTCCGGCTTCATCAGGGCCAGCGCCTGCGGCGGCAGCAGCTCTTCGGTCATGCGGGTCGCCGCGGTCGGCGACACGGTGTTGACGCGGATGTCGGTTTTGCGGCCTTCCTGCGCCAGCACGTTCATCAAACCGACGATGCCGGCCTTCGCGGCACCGTAGTTGGCTTGGCCGAAATTGCCGAACATGCCCGACGACGAGGTGGTCAGCACGATGCGGCCGTAGTTGCGCTCCTTCATGCCGTCCCACACCGCCTTGCAGCAGTAGAACGTGCCGGCGAGATGCACGTCGATCACCTTCTGGAAATCGCTCAGCTCCATCTTGCCGAACGACTTGTCGCGCAGGATGCCGGCGTTGGCGACCAGCAGGTCGACGCTGCCCCACTCCTTGGTCGCCTTGGCGACCATCGCCTGGACCTGTTCGTAGTTCGACACGTCGGCGCCGTCGGCCATTGCGGTGCCGCCGGCCTTCCTGATCTCTTCGACCACGGTCTCGGCCGCGGTCATCGAGCCGCCGGTGCCGTCGCGCGCACCGCCGAAATCGTTGACCACCACCTTGGCGCCGAGCGCCGCGAGACCCAGCGCATGCGCGCGGCCGAGACCATTGCCCGCGCCGGTGACGATGGCGACGCGTCCGTCGAACCTGATAGCCATATGTGTTGTTTCCCCGGATTATTGTTCGAAGTAGATCAGGCCGAGCCAGTCAGCCACGAGGGCCGAGCGCTTCTCGCCCTCGATTTCGACGTTGACGCTGGTACGCGACAACAATTCGCCCGGCTTGCGCATAGTGGCTTCAGCCAGCATGAAACGGCCGCGCACGCGCGAGCCCGCCTTCACCGGCGAAATGAAGCGCAGCCGGTCGAAGCCGTAATTGACGCCCATGGTGACGCCCTTGATGCGCGGCATCGCCTCGTAGGAGAACACGCTCAGCATCGACAGCGTCAGGAAGCCGTGGGCGATGGTGGTGCCGAACGGCGTCTCGCGCGCGGCGCGCACGGGATCGACGTGGATGAACTGCCAATCCTCGGTGCAGTCGGCGAACTGATCGATCCGCTTCTGATCGACCACGTGCCATTCCGACACCCCGATCTCGGTGCCGACCAGCTTCATATAGGCGTCGAGTTCCAATTCAGTGGACATTCCAACCTCGTTGTTTCGCGCTGCACATTCCACATCGCGAAACCCGCGCCAAGCGAAATCTTCGCTCGCCGCGGGCGCCGAAAATTCCGCGTTACGGGAGCAGCGCGACCCGGCCGATCGCCTTGCGGTCGATCAGCAGCCGCATGCCGCGCGCCCATTCGGTCAGCGGCACGCGATGCGAGATGTTCGGCCGCAGCACGCCCGTGGCGGCGAGTTCGAGCAGCTTGGCGGTGCGCTGCTCGCCGCGCGCCGGATCACGCCGCACCGCCTCGCCGGCGCGCACGCCGATCACGCTTGCGCCCTTCATCAGGATCAGATTGGTGCGGGCGAGCCCGATGCCGCCGGTGAAGCCCACCACCAGCAGCCGCGCGCCCCAATTGATACAGCGCACGCTGTCTTCGAAGATCTGGCCGCCGACCGGATCGAACACCACGTCGGCGCCGCGGCCGTCGGTGATGCGCTTGACCGCATCCCGGAACGGCTCGGCACCATACAGGATGCCGTGGTCCGCGCCGCGCTGCCGCGCCACCGCGAGCTTCTCTTCGCTCGACGCCGCCGCGATCACGCATGCGCCGAGATATTTGCCGACCTCGACCGCCGCGAGCCCGACGCCGCCGCCGGCGCCGTGCACCAGCAGCACTTCGCCCGGCTGAAGCTGGCCGCGTTCGACCAGCCCGTGCCAGGCGGTGCCGTGGCCGGCCAGATAAGTCGCAGCTTCGGCGAAGTCGAAATTCGCCGGCGCCGGCGTGAGCTGTGAGGCGGCTGCCACCACCTCTTCGGCATAAGCGCCGAACCGCAGCTTGACGATGACGCGATCGCCGAGCTTGACGCCGGTGACATCGGCGCCGAGCTCGATGATCTCGCCCGCCGCCTCCATCCCGGGAATGAACGGCAGCTCCGGCTTGAGCTGATACTCGCCGGCGCACATCAGGATGTCGGGGAAGTTGATACCGGCGGCGCGGATCGCGACCCGCACCTCGCCCGGCTTCAACGCCTTGCGGTCGATCTCTTCAAGCCGCAGCGACTCGGGAGGGCCGAGTTCGCGGCACACCACAGCCTTCGGCATCAGGCGGCACCCGCCTTGCGACGCGCCAGCGCCTCGCGCACCAAGGGCAGCCGGTCGTTGCCGAAATACATGTCGGTCTTGTCCACAAAGATCGTCGGCGAGCCGAATCCGCCGCGTGCCATCACCTCGTCGGTATTGTCCTTGAGCTGGTCCTTGATGCTCTGCTCGGCGATTCCGGCGAACAACGCCTTCGGGTCGAGGCCGCACCGGGCGCAGATCGCGCTCAGCACCTCGTCCTTGGAGATGTCCTGGTCGTCGCCCCAATAGGCTTCGAACACCGCGGTCGCGAACGGCACCATCGCGCCGGGCTTGTCGCGCAGCAGCCACAGACAGCCGCGCATCGCCTTGACGCTGTTCACCGGAAACACGCTGGGCGGCATCTTGATCGGAAGGCCCGCCGAGCGCGCCCAATCCGACAGATCCTTGACCATGTAGCGCGCCTTCAGCGGCACCGGCGTCTTGCGGCTCTCGTACACGCTCGGATTGACCGAGTTGAAGATGCCGCCGACCAGGATCGGCCGCCACGAAATCTCCTCGCCCATCTCTTTCGCCAGCGGCTGGATGTTGTGGAAGGCGAGATAGGTCCAGGGACTGGAGCAGTCGAAGAAGAATTCGAGCATCGGGATTTCCTCCGTCGTTGTTGATTTTTGTTCGTCGTTCAAACTGATCTCGTCATTCCGGGGCGCTCGCACCAGCCAGCGAGCGACCCCAGAATCCAGTGGTTCAGAACATCTCGGGATTCCGGGTTCGCGCCTGCGGCGCGCCCCGGAACGACGGACGCGGAAGCTGTGAAGCTGGCCCTCACTGCTGCTGCGCGCTCTGCGCCTGCGCGTCGGCATGAGCCGGCTTGTCGACGCCGAACAGCAGCTTGCGGGCCTGCTCGTCCATCGGCTTCTTGTCCTCCTTGCCGAGGGCGAGACCGGCCTGCAGCTTCGGCCGAGCGCGCAACGTCGCGTACCAGCGCTTGATGTTGGGATAGTCGTCGAGCGTCAAGCCCTGCGCCTTGTGGGTCATGATCCAGGGAAAACAGGCGATGTCGGCGATCGAGTAGTCGCCGGCGATACAGTCGCGGTCGGCCAGCCGGCGATCCAGCACGCCGTACAGCCGCTTCGCTTCGCGGCTGTAGCGGTCGATCGCGTAAGGGATCTTCTCCGGCGCATACAGCAGGAAGTGGCCGTTCTGCCCGAGCATCGGCCCGAGCCCGGCCATCTGCCACATCAGCCACTGCATCACCTCGAACCGCGCCCGCGTCTCGGTCGGCATCAACTGCCCGGATTTTTCCGCCAGATAGATCAGGATCGCCCCGCTCTCGAACACCGACAGCGGCTCGCCGCCGCCCATCGGCGCATGATCGACGATCGCCGGCATCCGTCCGTTGGGGCTGAGCGCCAGAAATTCCGGCTGGTGCTGATCGCCTCGGCCGAGCTGCATCGGCACCACCTTGTAAGGCAGGCCGCACTCTTCGAGCATGATCGAGATCTTCCAGCCGTTCGGCGTCGGCGCGTAATACAGATCGATCATGGCGGCAGGGTCCTCTTGACGGGTTTGCGCCGATCCTAGCCCGGCTTCGGCCGGCTTGTCACCTCGGTCTCGCACTTCTGTACGCCCCGCCGCGGACGTGGCACAGAGGAGTCAATCAGGCCCATGTCAGGCTGCAGGGAGAGAACACGATGCTGTTTCCGACCACGATCGCCGGCTCGTTGCCGAAACCGGAATGGCTGGCCGAGCCCAACAAGCTGTGGGCGCCGTGGAAGTCGACGGGCGCCGAGCTGCTCCGCGCCAAGCGCGACGCCACCATCCTGGCGCTCAAGCTGCAGGAAGACTCAGGAATCGACATCGTCACCGAGGGCGAACAGGCGCGGCAGCACTTCGTTCACGGTTTCCTCGAAGCCGTCGAGGGCATCGATTTCGCCCACAAGGTCGAGATGGGCATCCGCAACGACCGCTACAAAGCGATGGTGCCACAGGTGGTGGCGCCGCTGCGGCTGAAAGGCCGCGTTCACGGCTTCGAAGGACAGATCGCGCGAGCGCATAGCACGCACAAGATCAAGTTCACCCTGCCCGGCCCGATGACGATCATCGACACCATTGCGGACCGCTACTACGGCGACCGAGTCAAGATGGCGTTCGCCTTCGCCGAACTGCTGAACGAGGAAGCCAAGGCGCTCGCCGCAGACGGCATCGACATGATCCAGTTCGACGAGCCGGCATTCAACGTCTACATGAGCGAGGCTGCCGACTGGGGCGTCAAGGCGCTGGAACGCGCTGCCGAGGGCCTCACCTGCGCCACCGCCGTCCACATCTGCTACGGCTATGGCATCAAGGCCAACACCGATTGGAAGGAAACGCTCGGCGCCGAGTGGCGGCAATACGAGGACATCTTCCCGGCGATCGACAAGAGCGCAATCCAGCAGGTCGCGGTCGAGTGCCGCAATTCGAAAGTGCCGCTGGAACTGTTGTCGCTGCTCAAGGGCAAGATCGTGCAGGCCGGCGTCATCGACGTCGCCAGCGACGAGGTCGAAACGGCGGACGATGTCTGCGAAACCATCGAGGCGGTGATGCGCTACGTGCCCAAGAGCAACATCGTCGCCACCACCAATTGCGGCATGGCCCCGATGCGCCGCGACATTGCCGAAGCCAAGCTCGCCGCACTCGGCGCCGGCGCGGAATTGGCGCGGGAGCGGTTCGGTTAGCAACGTCTACGTCATTTCGGGGCGCCGCGCAGCGGCGAACCGGACCCCGTGGTACTCTGAATCTCCAGATTCCGGGTTCGCGCTTCGCGCGCCCCGGAATGACGTCGTTAGTTGGTAGACGCGCTCGGATGCAGCGCGGGACGATAGCCGGTAGCCAATACACGCAGCGTCGACGGCGGCGTGATTAGCAGCGCCACAGCCGGCCGGCGATAGGACAGCTGATAGCCGTCGAACGACCAGCGCAGCGCGCGACCTCGCACGATCAGATAGCACGCAGACATCTGCCCTGCCGCCGCATTGGCGGACACATGCGGCCGTGCGCCGTCGCTCGCCACCACCATCGCCCCGTCCGGTAACGCCTCCACCGCGCACGGCAGCGGATGCAGCCGCTTGGCGCGGCGGTCGAGCCGTTCGCGATGCAATGTGGCGTCGATCTGTCTGGCGCTGACTTGCTCGAGCCCGTTGCCGCGCGCCCAGGCGGCGGCGAAGGCATTCGCGTCGGTGCGGCGGCAGTAGTAGCAAGGCCGATGCCCGGCCGCGAGCGCGGTGGCCTCGTCGAGAAAGAACAGCTCGGTCCAGCTCCGCGTCGCCATCACGTCGCGGCGGCGGCCACGGAACTCGCAGGCGCAGGTGATCCAGGCGTGACTCGACCAGCGCCTGTTCAGCAACGTCCTAGTGGCCGGGTCGTGAATGATGCCGCGATTGCCCGTGAACATCCCGCGGCTCGCTACCGCGACGATCTCGCCGAACGGCGTCACGCGGTTTTGCAGCGGCATGGTTGGTCCTTCCGTCATTGCGAGCGAAGCGAAGCAATCCAGCTTCATGCACGGGGCGCCTGGATTGCTTCGTCGCTTCGCTCCTTTCAATGACGACGTGGAGCTACGCCGCCCCGTCCTTGAGCGGCGGCTGGAAGCTGAGGCCGGTGTCCCAGGGGAAGAAGATCCAGGTGTCCTGCGACACCTCGGTGATGAAGGTGTCGACCAGCGGGCGGCCCTTCGGCTTGGCGTAGACCGCGGCGAAATGCGCGTCGGGCAGCAGCGACCGCACCATCCGGCCGGTCTTGCCGGTGTCGACCAGATCGTCGATGATCAGCAGACCCTTGCCGGTGCCGCCGCCCAGCGCTGCGGTCTGATCCGACACCCCCTTGAGCACCTGCAGTTCGCCCTGCTTGTCGTGCTCATAGCTGGCGATGCAAACCGTATCTATCACCCGCAGGCCGAGTTCGCGGGCGACGATCGCCGCCGGCACCAGACCGCCACGGGTGATGGCGATTACCGCATGAAACGGTCCGAGTTCGTTGAGCCGCCAGCTCAGCGCCCGGCAATCGCGGTGAAACTGATCCCATGACACCGGGAACGGACGCCCTGCCCGCTTCTGCTCGGTCGGTTCGCTCTGCGTCATCCATTCACTCCGACTATTCCGTCATGCGAGCACCCGGATCGGCGCTTTGCACCGTCCGGGCACAGGCTCCGCAAGGCAATCCTGAGCCACGGTGCACGCGGTTCTGGATTGCTCCGCCGTTCCGCTCCTCGCGGTGACGGGAACGACTTGTCTTGGTTCACTTCGCGGCCTGCAGCTCCGCCAGCATCTGCTTCACGGCGGTCATCGCCTGCTGCAGCTTTTCCGGATCGCGCGAACGCACCACCAGATTGGTGTTCGGCTTGCGCTCCTCGTCGAGGAACGGATAGCTGCCGATCATGGTGTCCGGATGCGCGGCGGCGATCTCGCGCAGCGGGCCGCCGATGTCGCCCTCGCGGGCGTTGGCCTTCACCGTCTCCGACAGCATCCGGACGCCGGACTTCAGCCGCGGTGCGACGATATCCATCATCGCCTGCATGATCGATGGCACCCCGGCCATGACGATGACGTTGCCGATCTTGAAGCCGGGCGCAATGATCGTCGCGCTCTGGATCAGCTCGGCACCATCCGGGATCCGCGCCATCCGCAGCCGCGCTTCGTTGAGTTCAGCTTCTGAAAATCGCTCGCGGAATCGGGCCACCACCTCGGGGTGACAGTCGATCCCGACCCCGAAAGCCTTGGCGACGCAGTCGGCAGTGATATCGTCATGGGTCGGACCGATCCCGCCGGTGGTGAAGACGTAGGTGTAGCGGCTCCGCAGCGCATCCAGCGCCTCAATGATCGCGTCCTCGTCGTCGGCGACCACCCGCACTTCGCGCAAATCGATCGCAATGTTGGTCAGGTATTCGGCGATGAAACCGATGTTCTTGTCCTTGGTCCGGCCGGACAGAATCTCGTCGCCAATCACCAGGATACCCGCCGTAACGATCTCGCTCATGAATGCTTCCGTTTCCCCGCTGCTACGTGCCGGCGACGGCGCTGCCTCGGAGGCGTTTGCCGCTGATTTGAGCAGCACACCGCCCGATTTGCGGGCAACATTGTGAACCCGCGGTCAAAAACCGTCCACTCCTTCCATATCGTGCTGGCCCGCCCCTTGCTACTGCTGTGTTCCATGCTGCACTCTCACGCAGCATCCTTGGGAATCAGACTGGTTTCATGGCAGTTGCGTTCGATGAAATGAACGGCCTCGGCGGCGATGTTCGCGCGGCCTATCAGGAATTGTCCCGCTGGCTCGGCGAAACGCCGCCCGAAGCCCTCACCAATCGGCGCCAGGAAGCCGAGCTGCTGTTTCGCCGCATCGGCATCACCTTCGCGGTGTATGGCGACGCCGAAGCGCAGGAGCGGCTGATCCCGTTCGACGTTATCCCGCGCATTCTGTCGGCGCAGGAATGGGCGCGGATGGAACTGGGGCTGAAGCAGCGGGTGCGCGCGCTCAACATGTTCCTGCGCGACATCTATCACGGCCGCGACATCCTGCGCGCCGGCCTGATTCCGGACGACCTGATCTTCCAGAATCCGGTGTTCCGCCCGGAGATGAACGGCCAGGCGGTGCCGCACGACGTCTATGTCCACATCGCCGGGATCGACATCGTCCGGGTCGACGACGAGCACTTCTACGTGCTGGAGGACAATGCGCGCACCCCGTCCGGCGTCTCCTACATGCTGGAAAACCGCGAGATCATGATGCGGCTGTTTCCGGATCTGTTCGCCCGGCATCGCATCGCGCCGGTCGAGCGGTATCCGGACGAGCTGTTGACCGCGCTGCGCTCGGTCGCGCCGGCACATTCGTCGTCGGAACCGACGGTGGCGCTGATGACGCCCGGCGTGTTCAATTCCGCCTATTACGAGCACTCGTTCCTGGCCGACAAGCTCGGCATCGAGCTGGTCGAGGGGCGCGACCTCGTCGTCAAGAACGACGAGGTGTTCATGCGCACCACCGAAGGGCTGAAGCGGGTCGACGTGATCTATCGCCGGGTCGACGACGACTTCATCGATCCGTTGACGTTCCGGCCGGATTCGGTGCTCGGCGTGCCGGGGCTGATGTCGGCCTATCGGGCCGGTAACGTCACGCTGGCCAATGCGGTCGGCACCGGTATCGCCGACGACAAGGCGGTGTACAGCTACATGCCTGACATCGTGAAGTTTTATCTGGGCGAAGAGCCGATCCTGAAGAACGTCCCGACCTGGCGGTGCCGCGAGCCGAGCGACCTGGCCTACGTGCTCGACCATCTGTCAGAGCTGGTGGTCAAGGAAGTCCACGGTTCCGGCGGCTACGGCATGCTGATCGGCCCCACCGCCACCAAGGCGACGATCGAGGCGTTCCGCGAGAAGCTGAAGCGCGAGCCGGACGGCTTCATCGCCCAACCGACGCTCGCGCTCTCCACCTGCCCCACCTGCACCGAATCCGGCCTGGCCCCCCGCCACGTCGACCTCCGACCATTCGTGCTCACCGGCCGCGACCGTATCACCGTGGTGCCCGGCGGCCTGACCCGCGTCGCGCTCCAGGACGGCTCGCTGGTGGTGAACTCCAGCCAGGGCGGCGGCACCAAGGACACCTGGGTGCTGGATGAGTAGGTTCGCTTCGCTTGCATCCACGAACACTGCCCTCATCCTGAGGAGCGCGCCATCGGCGCGCGTCTCGAAGGATCGGCGCCACACACCGCATGGTTCGAGACGCCCGCCGTCCCGGCGGGCTCCTCACCATGAGGGTTTGTGCGTGCGGCTACTTAGCAGCGGTCCACAACGGAAGCCTCACCTCGTGTCACCCCCCACCCCGCCCCTCCCCCGCAAGGGGGGAGGGAGAAGAAGCCGCCATGCTGTCCCGCCACCCCGAAAACCTGTGCTGGCCGTCCC
>NZ_QPFS01000124.1:0-13548 GCF_010906995.1 Rhodopseudomonas sp. WA056
CCCGTAGGCCGGGATAGGTCCCGTAATACGGGACGCTGCCCCGCGTGTATAAGAGACCCTTGCCTCGTAGGTCGACAAATGTACCCCGCAACACGGGGTAATTCCCGTCGCGCAAAATGGCGATGGGTGAACTCTCTTGAACCCAGACGAGATCCGACAGCTCGATATCGAATCGCTTGAGTGCGGCATCGATCCCCTCTGCCTCTTCGGGTCGGAAACGGGACGTTTTCAAGACGACGATGCGCGCGGGAACGTGCTTGTGATGCGCCTTGTAGGCGGCGATCGATTGGGCAACCAATTCCTCCGCGTCCTTAGCCGTCAGATAGGGATGGCGTCCACGCGTCTCAGTTTGTGCCCGTGCGCCGCGCAGAATGAGGCCACGTCCCCGTTCGTCGAACATCTGCGCGGTGCTGGTCCACAATTGCTGACCATCCAGATCGCGATAGAAGCCGATGCCCAGAAAGTTGGTGCGGTAGTCCGACTGGTTTGGCAGCAAACGCCACGGCACCTTGCCCGCCTTATAGAACAGCGCGTTCAATAGATTCCACGCGCGCGTCGCCTTGACTTGCGTTTGACGGTTACTGGTCCGCTTGATCTTTCGTGGAATCTTCGCGGCATCGTCCCATGTATCTGGCCAGACGATCTGGGTCGGCACATCGAGATGAAGTGATTTTGCTTTAAGGAGATCACGGAAGTTTAGATCATCCTGCCGCGTGTCCTCTTCCTCAGCAACTTCGTCGGCCTCGTCTCCACTGGTGGCGTTTACCAGTTTCTCGATCAGCGGAATGGGCAAAGCGAGGACAATAATATCAGGCTTCGCGCTGCTTTCGATCAGTGCCGACATCTTCGATGTAATGAGGTCGACAGCTTGTCGGACGGCCACGTCATGGCGGCCAATCTGAATGATGTCCGCGATCTCGCGCCGCGAGAGGATTGATCTCGCATCTTCCGGTACTTCAAATTTGCATCGAAATGGGTTTTGGTTTCCAAGGCCTGGGAAGTCTGGATTGAGATTGATTAGCTGCGGGCTTTCGCTTTCGATCCCGCCTGAAGTCTCGTCGATAAATTCGCTGAAGCCCTCCGTGGTGTCTTCCGTGCCGACGACACCAACGCGTACGATATCCCCAGATCGGGGCTGCAATGGACCGAACTCCCGCAAGCCCTGACGCGGGTCCGGATGCTGACCGCCGTCGCCGAACTCCAGAAGCGGCTCCCTGAATATGCGGGTCTTGAACGTCATGAAATCCCCCCTTCTTCGAAGAGGTCGGCGGCCTGCATATCTTTGGCGCGCGGGTCAGTGCGGGTCCAGGACGATTCCGGCACCGCCTGCGACAATGTCAGGACCGGCAGATGTTCAAATTGCAGAACAGGAACATTGTTGATGGTATCGAACAGACCTTGCTCTTTTGATCCACTCTCAGCAAGCAGGTGCTGCCACATGATGATCTGACCGCGCACGGCAGCGTTGCGCTCCAGCCGTTTCTTTCCCGCAAGAAGCGCCTCAGGGTATCTATAAGGTTGGAAACCGTTTCGCGTGAAGTAGAACGTTGGATCGATGACGATGAACCATTCATTACCCAGCCGCTCGAACCGGAAGCTGGCAGCGTGGTGTCGCACATAACCCGGGGAGTCGGGCTTCTTCTTGTTCGGATAATAGCTGACTACTTTTGCTGAGGCGTCTTTGACGTTAGCTTCGTACCGGTAGCTTCGTGACTTGTTCTGCGCCATTGCGATGAAATGAAACAGGCGATCCTTTGGCAAGAACGCGAGTTCGGAGACGACCTGTCGCTCCAGCGTACGACGCAGCAGGTCAATCGTGTCATTTCTGTCGTCGAGATCATCATTCATTGCGAACAGTGCCGTATCGACCGCTTCGACCTGATCGATGTCGACGATGGATTTGGTGGGATAGTCGCGTGGATCGAAGAAAGACGCGAAGCGGCGGTTGCGTATGACCCAATCGTAACGAGGTGATCCATGCTTATGCAGCTCCGGGATGGCATCCCGCCTGCTGCCGAATGGCGAGCTTGAAAGGAAGATTTCATCGGGCAGACGGACCCGCATCATATTGATGATCGCGTCTTCGCCACGATTGAGCGGCGGCACGAAGACGCCGGGAGTGCGACGGTCGATGGTTAGGCTGCCAACGCGGTCTACACAGCTTGAATCGAAACGATCGGCTTCCTTGTCAAAACGCAATCGACGCTCTTCACCGCGCAGGGAATCGGTTACATCTTTCCAGTAAGCGCTGCCGTCCGATTGGCGCCACAAAACAATGATGACGGGTATGTTGGACTGGCGCCATAGCGCGAGATCATCCGGTTTCAGCAGGTATTCGAACTGCCGGTCTGTTTCGCGCAAATACTTGCCAGAGGCTGTCGACTTCACCTGAACCGCGAGAAGCTTGCCAAGGGGAGCACCGCTCTTGGGGTCGCGCAGCTCGATTAGCCCGTCGACGCCTGCTTCAAGGCGTCCTCGCTGCTCATAAATGAAGCCCGTCTCGAGGACGATCTTCTTTACGGCAGTTTCGCCCAGCTCCCCCAGGATCTGGCTATCGGTGACATGTTTGGACATGCGATCACCATAAGGATTCTCTCTGATTCCAATAGTAAAATGTTCACGTTATGTTTCAATATCCCCGTAACCCACAGAAAGCTCAGTGAGAGGCTCGAATAGTTCACCGGCCACGGCTTCAGAAAGGCATGGTGGCCGATATCACCATCCTCGATTCCAAGCCGGTCGGTTTCCATGGGCTGGATGAGTAGTCCTTTCACATGCACTGACGAACGGCGAGCGGATGGATAATGGCGGCCTGCCTGCCGAGAAATGCCCGCTCCTGCCCATTTGCAGACATGGTCGGTTTCCATGCTTCGCCGCCAAGCACCAAGATCTTCGCGCCCTTCTCGCCTTGATGGAAGTTCTATCATGAAGATGTCCCTCTCTATGCTATCCGAAGAGGGCGCGTGAGGCGTCTTGGTGTTGGGCAAATCGATCGGCTGGGTGACCAGCCGGAGGATTCGGCTGAGTCAAATGCAAACTCCCCGCGACCTGCTTGCTGATCTCTGGACCTCCGTCGGCGCCGACCCCGCCGCGCTGGAGCATGTCACGCTGACCGGCGACGAGCCGCAACTGCCGTCGTCGTTTCGCGTCGATGCGGCGGCGCAGGTGGCGATTGCGGCGAGCGGGCTGGCGGCGGCGGAGATCTGGGCGATGCGGAGCGGACAGGCGCAGGGCGTCGGCGTCGACATCCGCCACGCCGCGATCGAGTGCCGGTCCGAGCGTTACTTGCGTAAGAACGACGAGGCGCCGGCCTCGTTCTGGGATCCGATCGCCGGCGTGTATCAGGTGAAGGACGGCCGCCATGTCCGGCTGCACACCAACTTCCCGCATCACCGCGACGCCGTCTGCCAGGTGCTGGATTGCCCGCCGGAGCGGGAGGCGGTGCAGGCGGCGCTGCTGCAGTGGGACGGCGAGGCGTTCGAGACCGCGGCGTATGCGGCCGGCGGCGTGGTAGCGCTGATGCGATCCCGCGAGAAGTGGCAGGCGCTGCCGCAGGCCGCTGCGCTCGATGCGTTGCCGCTGGTGGAAATCAGCAGGATCGGTGAGGCGGCGCCGAAGCCGTGGCCCGCGGGCAATCGGCCGCTCGCCGGCCTGCGCGTGCTCGATCTGTCGCGGGTGATCGCCGGGCCGGTGGCCGGCCGCACGCTCGCGGCGCACGGCGCCGACGTCATGCTGGTCTCGAGCCCGAAGCTGCCGTCGATCCCGTGGCTGGTGATCGACACCGGCCGCGGCAAGCTGTCGAGCTTCGCCGATCTCACCACCCAGGAGGGCCATGCCGCCTTACGTGAACTGCTGAGCGAGGCCGACATCTTCAGCCAGGGCTATCGCCCGCGCGCGCTGGCGGCGCTCGGCTTCTCGCCGGAAGAAGCCGCCGCGATCAATCCGGGCGTCGTCTACGTCTCACTGTCCGCCTACGGACGGTTCGGCCCGTGGGCGGAGCGGCGCGGTTTCGACTCCCTGGTGCAATGCGCAACCGGCTTCAACCATGCCGAGGGGCAGGCGGCGGGCGTCACCGGCCCGAAGGAATTGCCGATGCAGATCCTCGATCACGCCACCGGCTATCTGATGGCGTTCGGCGCGATGATCGCCAAAGCACGCCAGGCGCGTGAGGGCGGCAGTTGGCACGTCCAGGTGTCGCTGGCGCGCACCGGCAAATGGCTGTGGGAGATGGGACGGTTGCCGCACGGTCTGGCCACGCCCGAGATCACTCCGGAGGCGGCGGCGCCGTATCTCGATCAGGTCGAGTCCGGCTTCGGGACACTGCGCGCGGTGCGCCACGCTGCGATCCTGAGCGCGACCCCGGCGGCCTGGAGTCGTCCGTCGGTGCCGCTCGGCACCGACGCGCCGGTCTGGCCGGCAAGCTGGTGAAGCGCTCCCAACGGGTCTGACGGTTAATGCGCCGTTCAGGCTACGTATCTTACGCCTGTCACCAGGGCCGCGTCCTGGACCGGCGGCTGACGCGCAGGTGTCACTATTCGGTGCTAAGCGCGGTTTTGCCGTTTTCACTTTGCGCCGGCCACGATTCGGGCATTATCAGCCGTCAGGGAGGCAACGCGGCGATCAAGCTGGAGCTGAGGCAGGGGCATGCGCGATAACTTCATTCGAAATCTGCGGCTTCGGCGCAGTTGGTGGATTGCTGCCGCTTGCCTCGTGGCAGGCGTTGCCGTGGGCGGTTACGAGCTTGCGCAGTTGGAGCGGGCCGGCGGCGGACACACCGATATTTCCAGCCAGTCGCGTCGCAGTGCGGATCGCTACACCCCGACCCCGGCCGAATGGGCCAGCCTGACGATCGAGCCGGTGCGCGACCGCAGCTTCCGCGCCGAACACGTCACTGAGGGCAAGATCGCGATCGACGAGGACCGTGCTACGCCGGTGTTCTCGCCCTATGCCGGGCGAGTGACCAAGCTGCTGGCGCGCCCCGGGGACCGGGTCACCAAGGGCCAGCCGCTGTTCACCATCGAAGCGCCGGATACGGTGCAGGCGCAGAACGATTTCATCTCGGCCTCGACCGCGCTCAACAAGGCGAAATCCCAGCTCGAACTGGCCCAGCTCCAGGACAAGCGCGCCCACGATTTGTTCGAGGGCAAGGCGGTGCCGCTTAAGGATTATCAGCAGGCCCAGGCGACGCTGATCGCCGCCCAGAACGATTTCCAATCGGCGACCACGGCGCTCGAAGCCGCGCGTAACCGGCTGCGGATTCTCGGCCTCAGCGAAGCTGCGATCTCGGCATTTCAGGACAAGGGCCAGATCAACCCGGAGACCACCATCGTGGCGCCGATCGCCGGCACCGTGGTGCAGCGCAAGGTCGGTCCGGGGCAGTACGTCAACGCCGGCGCCAGCGACCCGGTCTACATGATCGGCGATCTGTCGACGGTGTGGCTCACCGCTTTCGTCCGCGAGAGCGAAGCCGCCGATATCGACGAGGGCCTGGATGTCAGCTTCCAGGTGCTGGCGCTGCCCGGGCGGACCCTGACCGGCCGGATCGACTACGTCGCCGCGGCGATCGACCCGGCCACGCGCCGGCTCACGGTACGTGCCACCATCGACAATCCCGGCGGTCTCTTGAAGCCGGAAATGTTCGCCAACGTCACGATCTACTCGCCGTCCGATCATCCGGCCGTCGGCGTGCCGCGCCAGGCGCTGATCTACGAAGGCGACCAGGTGCGGGTGTGGGTCGCGCACGACGATCGCTCGATCGAGCTGCGCACCGTGAAGCCGGGCCTGTCGGCGGGTGACCTCGTCGAAGTCACCGGCAATCTGCGACCGGGCGAAAAGGTCGTCACCAAGGGCAGCCTGTTCATCGACCGCGCCGCCACCGGGTAACGCCTGTCTTCGCTACTCGCCGCGCGGCACCGCCGCCCGGCGATCCCGCCTTCTGGCCGCCGCCAGTCTCACGCGAGCGGCCGCCGCGGTGATGATCGACACCATCGCCCGCCCCGCGCTTTCCCGCCTCCGCCTGCCCTGAAAGGTCCGATCCCATGGGCCGACTCGTCGAATTCGCGGTCAATCGCCGTTTCCTGATGCTCGCCCTGTTCATGCTGGTGCTGACCGGCGGGGTGATCGCGTTTCAGCAGCTCAATATCGAGGCCTATCCCGATCCGACGCCGCCGATGGTCGACATCGTCACCCAAAGCCCCGGGATGTCGGCGGAGGAAATCGAGCGCTACATCACGATTCCGATCGAGACCCAGGTCGCCGGCATCAAGAACCTGAAGACGATCCGGACGATCTCGCTCTACGGCCTGTCCGACGTCAAATTGCAGTTCTCGTTCGACTACACCTACGAGCAGGCGTTGCAGCAGGTGCTCAACCGGCTGTCGCAACTGCCGCCATTGCCGGGCAACGCCCAGCCCGGCATCTCGCCGCTCAGCCCGATCGGCGAGATCTTCCGCTATCGGCTGGTCGGCCCGCCGGGCTACAGCGTGCTCGACCTGAAGACGTTGCAGGATTGGGTGCTGCAGCGCCGCTTCCGGGCGATCCCCGGCGTGATCGATGTCACCGGCTGGGGCGGCAAGACCAAGACCTACGAGGTTCAGGTCGATTTCAACAAGCTGATCGCCTATGGCCTGACGCTGCCTCAATTGCTGCAGGCGGTCTCCAATTCCAACATCAATGTCGGCGGCAACACCGTCGACATCGGTGCGCAATCGGCGGTGGTACGCGGCGTCGGTCTGATCCGCTCGATCGACGATCTCGCCGACACCATGGTTTCCTCCAACGCCGGCAATCCGGTTCTGGTCAAGGACGTCGCCAAGGTCAGCGTCGGCGAGAAGCCGCGGCTCGGCATCGCCGGCATCAACAATGAGGACGACATCGTCCAGGGTATCGTGTTGATGCGGCGCGGCGAACAGAGTTCGCCGACGCTTGCCCGGGTGGAGCAGGCGGTCGCCAAGATCAACGCATCGGGCGTGTTGCCGCCCGGCGTGCGGATCGAGCGGATCTACGACCGCAAGGATCTGATCGACACCACCACCCACACCGTGCTGCACAACATGGTGGTCGGCATCCTGCTGATCGTGCTGTTGCAATGGGTGTTCCTCGGCGACCTGCGCAGCGCGCTGATCGTCGGCGCGACGATTCCGTTCGCGCTGTTCTTCGCCGTGATCATCATGGTGCTGCGCGGGGAGTCCGCCAACCTGCTGTCGGTCGGCGCGATCGACTTCGGCCTGATCGTCGACGCCACCGTGATCATGGTCGAGGCGATCTTCAGACGACTGTCGCATACCACGATGCTGTCGCCCGAGGAGCGCAGCCAGATCTCCGCCGACACCATCATGGGGATTAAGAAGCATGCGATCCGCGCCGCGTCGGCTGACGTGTCGCGCTCGATCTTCTTCGCCGCGGCGATCATCATCGCGGCGTTCCTGCCGCTGTTCACGCTGTCCGGCGTCGAGGGCAACATCTTCGGTCCGATGGCGCGGACCTATGCTTACGCGCTGGCCGGCGGCCTGCTGGCGACCTTCACGGTGACGCCGGCGCTGAGCGCCATCATCCTGCCGCATCACGTCAAGGAGACCGAGACCTGGCTGATGCGAATGCTGCACAAGGTCTACAGGCCGTGGCTCGGCTGGGCGGTGAAAAACCGGCCGGCGGTGATGGCGGGGGCGGCCGCCTTGGTCCTCACCACGGTGATTGCCACTCGTTTCCTCGGCCTCGAATTCCTGCCCAAGCTCGAGGAAGGCAACCTCTGGATCCGCGCGACGCTGCCGCCGACGATCTCGCTGACGGAGGGCAACGGCTACGTCAACGACATGCGCAAGCTGATCGCCAGCTTCCCGGAAGTCGAGTCGGTGGTGTCGCAGCACGGCCGGCCCGACGACGGCACCGACGCCGCCGGCTTCTTCAACGCCGAATTCTTTGCGCCGCTCAAGCCGGCGTCGAAATGGCCGGGCAGTCACGACAAGGACGAACTCACCGCCCGGATGCTGAAGCAGCTCCAGGCGAAATTCCCCGGCGTCGAGTTCAACTTCTCGCAATATCTGCAGGACAACGTTTCCGAAGCGGTGTCCGGCGTGAAGGGCGAGAACTCGATCAAGCTGTACGGCAACGATCTGAAGTCGCTCACCGACACCGCCAACAAGATCAAGGCGGTGCTGTCGACTGTGCAGGGCGTGCAGGATCTGGCGGTGTTCACCTCGCTCGGCCAGCCGACCATCCAGATCGACGTCGATCGTGCCCGGGCGGCGCGCTACGGGCTGACGCCCGGTGACGTCAACGCCACCATCCGGGTTGCGATCGGCGGCGACAGCGCCGGCGATCTGTACGAGTCCGGCAGCGACCGGCACTTTCCGATCGTCGTCCGGCTGGCGCCGGAATATCGCAAGAGCGCCGAGGCGATCCACAATCTGCGGATCGGGGCGCAGGGGCCGAACGGCATCACCCAGATCCCGCTCAGCGAAGTCGCCGACATCCAGCTCGTCTCCGGTGCCGCTTACATTTATCGTGAGGACCAGGAGCGCTATCTGCCGATCAAATTCTCGGTTCGCGAACGCGACCTCGGCAGTGCGATCCGCGAGGCGCAGGACAAGGTCGCGGCCCAGGTGCAATTGCCGCCGGGCTCGCGGATGGAATGGGTCGGCGAATTCGGCAATCTGCAGGACGCCATCAAGCGGCTGTTGGTCGTGGTCCCGATCAGCCTGGCGCTGATCGGCGTGCTGCTGTTCTTCAACTTCGGCTCGCTGATCGACACGCTGCTGGCGATGAGCGTGATTCCGATGGCGATCTTCGGCGGCGTCATGGGGCTGCTGATCAGCGGCATTCCGTTCAGCGTCTCGGCGGCGATCGGCTTCATTGCGCTGTTCGGCATCGCGGTGATGGACGGGATCATCATCCTGTCGCAATACAATCAGCTCATTGATCAGGGGCTGGACCGGCTGCGTGCCGTGATTCGCACCGGAGAGCTACAGCTCCGGCCGGTGCTGATGACCTGTGTGATCGCGGGGGTCGGCCTGCTGCCGGCGGCGATGTCCAGCGGAATCGGATCCCAGGTCCAAAAGCCCCTGGCGATCGTCGTGGTCACCGGCATGTTGCTGGCGCCGGGGGTGATTCTCATCACGCTGCCGGTACTGATCTCGTACTTCTCCCGGCGCCGCGCCAACTAATCGTGCCGCGGATCGCTCGCGCACCCTCGTAGTCGCGCGAGTAGGAGTTGTCCGGGTGTGGCGAGATCGTGTTGAAAATACGCAATAACTGCGCTTCCGCCGTGTGACGGTACAGTGACGGGCGATCGCGTCGATACAGCGCGGCCGCAGCTTGACCTGAGTCAAGGAGGGCAGGCGAAGTCGTGGCAACATTCAACCATGGCTAAGCTCCTGGTTTACCGATGTCCCCAGAATGGTCTGATGACTCAGACCTGGATCGCCGACGAAGTGGTCGGCGGGGAGCGGTCGCCTTACGAGCAGGTGTTCTGCCTGGCGTGCTCGCAGCAGCATTTCATCAATCTCGCCACCGGCCGCGCGCTGGGTGACAGCGCCGCCGTGAGGACGGCAACCGGCAGCCCGGCGATTCCGCCGCGGGATGATCGGGGGGCGGCGCGGGCGCTGCAGCCCGAAGCTGCCGGTTTCGGCGCGCCCGACCTGGGCGCCTTCCACGGCGATCAGTTCAAGACGTATTGAAACGCCTGCCGGCCGTTGCTCTTCGATGGCGTCGCCAGCCGGGCTGCGGTTTTTGCGATCAGCCCTCTCTGACCACGCAGGGCCGAGATGCATGGCCGGGATTCATCGCGGGCCACCCACGTCCGGCTCGCAAGGTCTGCCTTGCGACATGGATGCCCCGGCCCACGGCTGGCCATCGCGACAATGACTTTGTGCGAATGGTTTGGTCGAGTCCTCCGGGAGGGCTCTGCGTGCGTCGCGCGCAACCCGCGGATGCGGATGGCTGCGGATCAGAACCGGCTTACTGGCCGGACGGCGTGCGCAGCCCGTGCCAGGCGTCGCGGACCTGATGATAGTGCACATCGGGCAGATAGTCCGGCGTGTTCAGGCCGAGGGTCTGAACGTCGAGCCGGCCGATCGCGCTGAGCAGAGTGTAGGAGGCGACCACACGATCGCGCTGGGCGCCGATCAGCCGCGCCCGCGCCTGGATGACATCCTGCTGCGAGTTGAGCACGTCGACGGTGGTGCGCTGGCCGCCCTGGGCTTCGCGGCCCACCCCCTGCAGCGCGATCTCGGCGGCCCGAACTTCGGATTCCGCAGCGCTGACGGCGATCTTGGCGCCCTCGTTCGATACCCAGGCGCCGATCGCCGCGGTACGGGTCTGATTGCGCACAAGATCGAGCACCGACCGGCTTTGCGCCGCAAGTTCCTTGGATTGCCGGGTCTGCGAGGCGGCAGTGCCGCCGTCGTAGATCGGCGCGTTGATCTGGCCGATCACCGAAGCCTGGTCGGTTCCGAGCGTGCCGACCGTCGAATCCGCCTGACGGCTGCGGCTGGCGTTGCCCTGCAGGGTCACGGTCGGCAGCAGCGAGCCTTCAGCGACCTTGATGGTGGTGGTGGCGACGTCGACATCGTAGCTCGCGGCCAGCACCGCCGGATTGCCTTTGGCCGCCAGAGCGATCGCGTCCTCACGGCTCCGCGGCAGCAGCCGGTCGATCGGGGACGCCGGGCTGAGCTTGCCGGGAAGGTTACCGATCACTGCCGCATAGGTGGCCTGGCTGATGGCGAGATTGACCTCCGCGGCATTGAGATCGGCGCGGCCGCGGTTGAGCCGGGCTTCGGCCTGGGCGGTGTCGGTCGGAGTGACGTCGCCGGCGTTCAGCCGCTTGTTGGTGATGTCGAGGGTCTGGCTGAGAAAATCGACGTTGGCTTTCTGCGCCGCCACCAGCGCCTGATTGGCGAGCACGTTGGTGTAAGCGGTGACCGCGTCGAGCAGCACGCCCTGGCCGACATTGCGCAGCGCTTCGCGACCGGATTTCACCTGCAGTTCGGCGACGCGCACGCTGTTGGCAGTGCGGAAACCGTTGAACAGCGTCTGCGTCACGGTGACGCCGATCGTCCACGGCTTCAGCGTGTCGCTCTGGAACGTATTGGTGGGTAGCAGATTGCGGACCTGCTGCAGACCGGCGCCGAGCGACGCCATAAGCTGCGGCCGGTAGCCGGCGAGAGCCTGCGGGACGTTCTCGTCAGTGGCGCGCTGGCGGGCCCGCTCGGCGATCAGTTGCGGGTTGGATTGGTACGCCTTCACCAGCGCATCGGATAGTCCTTCAGCCGATACCGGTCCAGCCGCCGTGACGCCGATCGCGGCGGCGACCCCCAGGGTCCACGCCGATCGATGTGCATGATGCACGCTGCCAAACAGTCTCGTCCACCAAACCATGCGGTCCCGCACTCTCCTGGACATCCGCCCCCGACGCCTGCGCGTTTGTAGAACGCAGTGCAGCGCGAGGCAATCAGCGGGCGGGGAAGGCGGCGGTTGGCCGCCGAGGTGTTGTGATGAGGCAACGCTGCGACGATCGGGCGCGCGGTGTCGTGCGCGCTTTTCGTCGCAGCAGTCGCGATCCGTCAGCCTGCTGTCAGCGGTTCTGATTGTTCGGCTTGCGCTTCTCGATGAACGCCGCCATGCCCTCGGCGCGGTCTTCCAGCGCGAAGGTCGAGCGGAACAGGTCGCGCTCGATGGCGAGGCCTTCGGCCAGCGTGGTTTCCAGCGCACGGTTCACCGCGCTCTTGGCCATCGCCGCAGTCGGGCGCGACATCGTGGCGATCTTCTCGGCCGCGCCGACCGCCTCTTCCATCAGCTTGTCGGCCGGCACGATGCGGCTGACGAGGCCGGAGCGCTCGGCTTCCTGCGCGTCCATCATCCGCCCGGTCAGGCACAGATCCATCGCTTTGTACTTGCCGATCGCGCGGGTCAGACGCTGGGTGCCGCCGATGCCCGGAATGGTGCCGAGGGTGATTTCGGGCTGGCCGAACTTCGCAGTGTCGGCGGCGATAATGATGTCGCACATCATCGCCAGTTCGCAGCCGCCGCCGAGCGCGTAGCCGGCGACCGCCGCGACGGTCGGCTTGCGGCAGCGCGCCAGCCGGTCGCCGCCGATCGAGGTGAAGTCCTCGTTGAACATGTCGATGAAGCCCTTCGGCTGCATCTCCTTGATGTCGGCGCCGGCGGCGAACGCCTTCTCGCTGCCGGTGATCAGGATGCATCCGATCGCATCGTCGGCTTCGAGGTCTTCGACCGCCGCGCCGATCTCGCGGAACACGCCGAACGACAGCGCATTCAGCATCTTCGGGCGGTTGAGCTTGATGATGCCGACCGCGTTCTGACGCTCGACGATGATGAATTCGAATGTGCTCATGATGCATGTCCCCGGAAGGCCGACCGCGGCCGCGGGCAATCTGCCCGCTGCCGTTCGCTGCTTCAAGGGGTGGGCGAGGGCGTCGTCAGGCCATGAACATCCGCGCCGCCGAGGCGAGCGTCAAAAGGCCGCCGGCGGCGATGAAGATCTTGCCGATCAGCGACGCCTTGTCCCACGCATCTTCGTCGTGCGCGGTAGCTTTGGCCTGCGTCTCGGCTTGCTGCTGCGGGGTGGCTGCGGCCTCGGCGGCTGTGGGCTGCTGCGGCTGCATCTGGGCCTGAAGCTGCGGCGCATCGGTTGCGGCGCGGTCGAGGTCGTTGACCTGATCGGCTGCGATCACTGCGGGCTCGGCCGGTGGCGCCGCAGGGGCAACAGCAGGATTATCCGCTGCGGTTGACGGGGGCTGTGCGGGCTGGGCTTGCGCGGCCTCGGCGGGCGAAGCCTCGGCGTTGGCGTTCGCGATCGAGGCTGGCAGAGCGCCGCTGGCATCGGCGAGCGGCTTGGGCTCGGTCCGTGACACGTCGGCGGTCCGGCTATCCTCGACCGGCGATTTGACCACCGGCTTTGCGGCGGACTGCTTGGCCTTGGCGGGTTTTGCCGTGCGTTTGGCGGCCTTCTTCTTCGGCGCCGGTTTGGCGGCGTTTTCGCTGTCGCTGGCGGCAGCCTGCGGCGCCGCCAGACTCGGTGTCGCGGGTGCAAGGCACCACAGTCCCACCGTCAATCCCGCCGCAATGACCAGAGCCGAGCGCCCGCTGGCTTTGATGTCCATGACATTCTCCCCATTTGCCAGCCCTGCGACCAGAAAGCGCGGCGCGGTGGCGTCAGAGCGGCCAAACCATGAGCAAACGTTGCCGATCCGCGGCAACATCTTGGCGGCGGTTCGAGGAGGTGGTTCCATCGCGAACGGTGGTATGAGGTTCGCTCAAGGCCGTGGTTACCTTCCGCTCTGGTCACGACAGCGTGATTGTCGGGAGGGCGTAACGAAAGCCGACCGGGGCCGAACTGCTTGGCGGGAGCGTGCGTGCGCGGACGTGACGACGAATGGACCGCGCTCATGCGGTCGGCCAATGCCGGAGACAGCATCGCTTATCGGCGGCTGCTCGAAAGTGTCACGCCGGTGCTGCGCGCAGGCGCCCGGCGCGGGCTGGCCCGTGCCGGGCCTGACTCTTATACACATCTCCGAGCCCACGAGACGCTCA
>NZ_QPFS01000125.1:0-13601 GCF_010906995.1 Rhodopseudomonas sp. WA056
ATCACGATCAGGTCGAGCGAGCCGTCCTCGGCGTCGGCGGTGAACAGCCGGTCGAGCGTCAGCAGGCTGGCGAGCAGCGCGCCGAGCCACAGGATCGCGGGACCGAGGCGCTTGAGCAGGGCGAGATCGGGGCCGACCGCGAACGGCATCAGCACCACCACGGTGAGGAAGAACAGCACGCCGATCAGCGCGCCGCCGCCGACCCGGAGCGCGATCCTGATATCGCGGCGAATGATGGCGCCGAGCGCGGTCATGCAGAGGCTCCGATCCGCTGCTCGCGCACCGGAATGCCGAGAGGCGTGTGGGTGGCGGCGACGATGATGCCGCCGCCGGCGAGGTGATCCTGCATCAAGCCGACAAACAGCTCCTGGCCTTTGACGTCGAGTGCGGAGGTCGGCTCATCCAGCAGCCAGATCGGCCGCCGAACCACCAGCAGGCGGGCGATCGACAATCGCCGCCGCTGCCCTGCGGACAGATACGCCGCCGGCAGTTCGGCCGCGTGGCCGAGCCCGACCGCCTTGATGGCGGCGCTGAGGTCGGTGCGGTCGCCGCCGAGAAAGTCGCGCCAGAACCCGAGATTTTCGGCGACGCTGAGCGACGGCTTGAGCGCGTCGCGGTGGCCGAGATAGTGCGCCTGTTCGGCGACCGGCGTATCCGGTTCCCCGCCGTCGAGCGTGATGGTTCCGGCCTCCGGTGTCAGCAGCCCTGCGATCAGCCGCAACAGCGATGTCTTGCCGGCGCCGTTGTGGCCGACCAGCGCCAGTGCCTCGCCGCCGCTTGCATCGAAGGCGAGCCCGGCGAATACCTCGCGGCCACCTCGTACACATCGTAAGTCGCGCCCCGACAGCCGCATGCATCCCAACCTGTTCCGCCCCGGGATCGGAACGGCCTGCTCACAAATCGATGCGCTCGCCTGTCATTGTCGAACTGGCGGCGCAATTGGAAAGGTTCTATAAGCCGGAACTTGATGCAGCACACGATCGGCGCCTGCAAGCCGGACGGCCTGCCCCTCCGGAGCCAGCATACAAGCTCGCCCCATCGACAACGATAATCTGGGACCCGCCTTACATGACCTCGCTCGACAGCTTCAAATGCCGGAAGATCCTCAAGGTCGGCAGCAAGTCTTACGTCTATTACAGCCTGCCCACCGCCGAGAAGAATGGTCTGAAGGGGATTTCCCGTCTGCCCTATTCGATGAAGGTGCTGCTGGAAAACCTGCTGCGCAACGAGGACGACCGCACCGTCAAGAAGGCCGACATCATGGCGGTCGCCAAGTGGATGCGGAAGAAGGCGCTGGAGCACGAGATCGCCTTCCGCCCGGCGCGCGTGCTGATGCAGGACTTCACCGGCGTGCCGGCGGTGGTCGATCTGGCGGCGATGCGCAACGCGATGCAGAAGCTCGGTGGCTCGGCCGAGAAGATCAACCCGCTGGTACCGGTCGATCTCGTCATCGACCATTCGGTGATCGTCAACTTCTTCGGTAACAACCAGGCTTTCAAGAAGAACGTTGCCGAGGAGTACAAGCAGAACCAGGAGCGCTACGAGTTCCTGAAGTGGGGTCAGAAGGCGTTCTCGAACTTCTCGGTGGTGCCGCCCGGCACCGGCATCTGCCATCAGGTCAATCTCGAATACCTGGCGCAGACGGTCTGGACCAAGAAGGAGAAGATGACCATCGGCCGCAAGACCGGCACCTTCGAGGTCGCCTATCCGGATACGCTGGTCGGTACCGACTCGCACACCACCATGGTCAACGGTCTCGCCGTGCTCGGCTGGGGCGTCGGCGGCATCGAGGCGGAAGCTGCGATGCTCGGCCAGCCGCTGTCGATGCTGTTGCCCGAAGTGGTCGGCTTCAAGCTCAAGGGTGCGCTCAAGGAAGGCGTCACCGCCACCGATCTGGTGCTGACCGTCACCCAGATGCTGCGCAAGCAGGGCGTGGTCGGCAAGTTCGTCGAGTTCTTCGGCCCGGGCCTCGATCATCTCTCGGTCGCCGACAAATCGACCATCGCCAACATGGCGCCGGAATACGGCGCGACCTGCGGCTTCTTCCCGGTCGACAGCGAAACCCTCGACTATCTGAAGACCTCCGGCCGCGCCTCGGCGCGCGTCGCGCTGGTCGAGAAATACGCCAAGGCGCAGGGCCTGTTCCGCACCGCCAAGTCGCCGGACCCGGTGTTCACCGTGACGCTGACGCTCGACCTCGCTGACGTGGTGCCGTCGCTGGCCGGACCGAAGCGTCCCGAGGGCCGCGTCGCGCTGCCGGCGGTGGCGGAAGGCTTCACCACGGCGATGGACGCCGAATACAAGAAGGCGCTGGACGGCGCCCGCTACAAGGTCGAAGGCCGTAATTTCGACCTCGGCCACGGCGATGTCGTGATCGCGGCGATCACGTCCTGCACCAACACCTCGAATCCGAGCGTGCTGATCGGTGCCGGCCTGCTGGCGCGCAACGCCGCCGCCAAGGGCCTCAAGGCCGCGCCGTGGGTCAAGACCTCGCTGGCACCCGGCTCGCAGGTCGTCGCCGAGTATCTCGCCAATTCCGGTCTGCAGAAGGATCTCGACAAGGTCGGCTTCAACCTCGTCGGCTTCGGCTGCACCACCTGCATCGGCAATTCCGGCCCGCTGCCGGAGGAGATCTCGAAGTCGATCAACGACAACGGCATCGTCGCTGCGGCCGTGCTGTCGGGCAACCGCAACTTCGAAGGCCGCGTCTCGCCCGACGTGCAGGCGAACTACCTCGCTTCGCCGCCGCTGGTGGTGGCCTACGCGCTGGCCGGTTCGGTCACCAAGAACCTCGCGGTCGATCCGATCGGCACCGGTCGCGACGGCAAGCCGGTGTACTTGAAGGACATCTGGCCGACCACCAAGGAGATCAACGCCTTCGTCAAGAAGTACGTCACCTCCAAGGTGTTCAAGGCGCGCTACGCCGACGTGTTCAAGGGCGATACCAACTGGCGCAAGATCAAGACGGTCGAGAGCGAGACCTACAAGTGGAACATGGGCTCGACCTACGTGCAGAACCCGCCGTATTTCGAGGGCATGACCAAGCAGCCCGAGCCGATCACCGATATGGTCGACGCCCGCATCCTTGCGCTGTTCGGCGACAAGATCACCACCGACCACATCTCGCCGGCCGGTTCGATCAAGCTGACCTCGCCTGCCGGCAAGTACCTGACCGAGCATCAGGTGCGTCCGGCCGACTTCAATCAGTACGGTACCCGCCGCGGCAACCATGAAGTGATGATGCGCGGCACCTTCGCCAACATCCGCATCAAAAACCACATGCTGAAGGGCGCCGACGGCAACATTCCGGAAGGCGGCCTGACCAAGCACTGGCCGGACGGCGAACAGATGTCGATCTACGACGCCGCCATGAAGTACCAGGAAGAGAAGGTGCCGCTGGTGGTGTTCGCCGGCGCCGAATACGGCAACGGTTCGTCGCGCGACTGGGCCGCGAAGGGCACCCGGCTGCTCGGCGTCCGTGCCGTGATCTGCCAGAGCTTCGAGCGCATCCACCGCTCCAACCTCGTTGGTATGGGCGTGCTGCCGCTGACCTTCGAAGAGGGTACCTCCTGGGCCTCGCTCGGCCTCAAGGGCAACGAGAAGGTCACGATCAGGGGGCTCGAGGGCGACCTCAAGCCGCGGCAGATGCTCGAAGCCGAGATCACCTCGGCCGAAGGCAAGCGCAAGCGCGTGCCGCTGCTGTGCCGCATCGATACGCTCGACGAGCTCGATTACTATCGCAACGGCGGTATTCTGCACTACGTGCTGCGCAAGCTCGCGGCCTGAGCCAGGATCGCGGCCGGCGCGATCTCAGCCAATAGGCGCAGAAGCCTCACTGCGAAGTGAGTGGTAGGTGAACGGAAGGCGGCCTATGCAAAGGGCCGCCTTTTCGTTTTAAGGCTCCTCGATGGACGGCGGCGTGCTGCCGTCCCGAAGCACTCGGCAAAGGCGGTTCGGCAAACGACGATGGATGGTGTTGGTGGATTTTCGCGGTGGTCCGGCGCACTCGGCTTGTGCGTGACGATCGCGACGGCTAACCTTGCTGCCGCCGAGCCGCGCGCCGTGGTCGAACTGTTTACTTCGCAAGGCTGCTCGTCCTGTCCGCCCGCCGACAAGATCATCGGCGAACTCGCCCGCGATCCGTCGGTGATCGCCCTCAGCCTGCCGATCGACTATTGGGACTATCTCGGCTGGAAGGATACCCTGGCAGACCCTCGCTTCAGCGCCCGCCAACGTGCTTACTCGCAAGTGCGGGGCGATCGCGACGTGTTCACCCCGCAGGTCGTCGTCAACGGTTCGGCGCATCTGGTCGGCAGCAATCGCGCCGGCATCGACGCGGCGATCAGGACCACCGACAGGGTGGCGGGCGTGATGGCGGTGCCGGTGTCGCTTGCGGTCGAGGGCAACGAGATCAAGGTCTCGGTTGCGGCCGCGCCTCGAGGTGAGACCGCCAAAAGCGGTGAGGTCTGGATTTGTGCGGTGTCGAAAGCGGTCCCGATCGAGATCGGGCGCGGCGAGAACCGCGGCCGGCAAATCACCTACCACAACGTGGTGCGCAATCTGCTGAAGGTCGGCGACTGGAGCGGCGCGGCGGAGCATTGGGCGGTGCCGCTCGAGAACGTCGTCGGCGACGGCGTCGACGCGGCTGCCGTATACATCCAGAACGGTACGCGGGAGAAGCCGGGCGCGATGCTCGGCGCCGCGTTCACCTCCCTGAACTGACCCCTCCCCAACTCGATCAAGTTCGGTGGCGGGCGAAGTTCCAGCGCCGGGCGGCGAGAACCCGCCACGATGGCCGTGCGACGCGGACCCCAATCGAGGCGGCGGCACAAACAAAAAAGGACCAACTTGCGTCGGCCCAGGAGGGGGATTGAGGTTCTGCGTACAGGCCCGATCCCAACTGCTTCGGGGGGCTGGGGGCTGAGGAATCCGAAACCGAGGGGACCGGGCCAACGCAGTGATGGTGTTATCGCAACCGGGCTTGGCGCGCGGTTGGCGAAAATCGGGCGGCAATAAGAATTCGGCTAACGAAGCCGTGAGATCGGTTCGGCGATCGGCTGGTTTGCGAGCGTGCTGCTTTCGATCCCCTTGCGGCCGTGCGCGGCCGGCGCAATCATGTCAGCGTCGTGACAGGAGGCGCCGATGGATCTGATTTCCGGGGAGGCTGATCCCAGCGAGAGCCGCGCAGCGGAGCGCTCAGGCGCAGCTCCGCTGCAGGGACGGGTGACCTTCAACCGCCTGGAGCTCAATCGCATCCTCAATCTCTACGGCCGGATGGTGGCTGCGGGCGAGTGGCGCGATTACGCCATCGACTTCCTGAAAGATCATGCGGTGTTCTCGATCTTTCGGCGCGCGTCGGAAGTTCCGATCTACCGCATCGTCAAGGATCCGCGGCTGGCACGCAAGCAGGGGGCCTATTGCGTGATCGGCGCCTCCGGCCAGATCCTGCGCCGCGGCCACGAACTCGATCGCGTGCTGCTGGTGATCGATCGCAAGCTGGCGCTGGTGTGACCTCCCTCCGTCATTCCGGGGCGGAGCGTAGCGGCGAACCCGGAATCTCGATCGTTGCTGACAACCTCTGGATTCCGGGTTCGCTCACTTTCGTGAGCGCCCCGGAATGACTCCTTTGGATCAGGCTTCCGGCACCGTCCTGCCGCCGTCCCCCAGCGTCCGCTGCATCAGTACCGAATCCAGCCAGCGACCGAACTTGAAGCCGACGTCGGTGTGGGTGCCGATCGGCACGAACCCGGCCCTGCGGTGTAGCGCGATCGAGGCCGCGTTGGCGGAATCTCCGATCACCGCGATCATCTGGCGGAAGCCGCGGCTGGCACAGATCGCGACCAGATCGTCCAGCAGCGCGCTGCCGATGCCGCGGCGGTGCGCCGCCGGCTCAAGGTAGATCGAATTCTCCACCGTGAAGCGATACGCCGGCCGCGGCCGGTACGGCCCCGCATAGGCGTAGCCGGCGATCGCGCCATCGGCTGCCGCAACCAGATAGGGAAAGCCGGCGCCGGTCAGGGCTTCGAACCGCCGGGTCATCTCGGCGAGGTCGGGCGGCGTCAGTTCGAAGGTCGCGGTGCCGAACCGGACGGCCTGCTCGTAGATCGCAGTGACGGCGGGCAGGTCGGCGGACGTCGCCGGGCGGATCAGGACATTGGACATCGGCTGTCTCGGGCGGTCGCGACAGGGTGAGGCGGCGCCGTCATACGCTCCGTGCGGGCGCGTGGCCACCGTCTCTCGCGCAATGCTTATCGTCCAAAACAAAAGCCCCGGCGCAGGGCCGGGGCTTCGATCCGTCGGGGTCTCCGTCGGAGACCGTTATTCCTTCTGTCCGAGCAACTGCAACAGCAGCGTGAACAGGTTGATGAAGTTCAGGTACAGTGACAGCGCGCCGGTGATGGCGGCCCGCTCGGCAACTTCTCCGCCCATCGAGCCCGCGCCGTAGATGTAGTCGTTCTTCAGCCGCTGGGTGTCCCAGGCGGTCAGGCCGGCGAACACCAGCACGCCGACCACCGACACGATGAACTGCAGCATCGACGAGGCGACGAACAGGTTCACCAGGCTGGCGATCACGACGCCGATCAGGCCCATGATCAGGAACGAGCCCATCCCGGTCATGTCACGCTTGGTGGTGTAGCCGTAGAGGCTCAGCGCACCGAACGCCGCCGCGGTGATGAAGAACACCCGGACGATCGAGGTGTGGGTGTAGACCAGGAAGATCGACGACAGCGAGATGCCCATCAGCGCCGAGAACGCCCAGAACAGAAGCTGTGCGGTCGCCGGCTTGAGCCGGTTGATGCCGAAAGAAATGACGAACACCATCGCAAGCGGGGCGAGGATGAACACCCACTTCAGCGGGCTGACGAACATCGCCACGCCGAACGAGGTCAGCATGGTGTTGCCGACACGGGCGGCGGCTGCGCCGGCGTCCGTGGTCACCGCGCCCATATAGACGCCGAGCGCGGCCAGACCGGTGATGGCCAGGCCGATCGTCATGTAGTTGTAGATGCGCAGCATGTAGGCGCGCAGGCCGGCGTCGACGGTCGCGGTTTCGACGCGTCCGGCGGCCCGGCCGAAGGGAGAAGCGTAGTTGCGGTCCAAGTCCGACATGGTCGAGATCCCGAGTTTTGTCTGGCCGGTCGCGAAGGGTGGCGAGCGCCAGTACTAATTTATCCCGGACGGCGATCGAGCAAACTGCGCGGACTTCGAGGTCGACCCAAAATCGAGGTTGAACCCAAAATTAACGCCTGTTCATCGGGCCGTCCGACCCATGCTGATATGTGGGAAACTAACACGGACCGGGCAAGCTTTAATGCGCGGCTGAATGTCGCTCCGCTCCGGAGGGTAAAGAAACCGGCGTCCGACCTTGGTCGAAAGTGGCCGTTTCAAGCCTGTTACAGGCCGCCCGGAGCGGTGCGCCAGCGCGCCGCGCAGCCCGATGCCGCGCCGCTGCATACTCACAAATTTCGCAAAACGGAAGCTGGTTTCTGGTTGAGGGCCAGCAGCGTCCCGATCAGTCCCAGACCGACGGTGACGACCAGCGCCGCCGCCACCACCCCGGCGGCCGATCCGGCCTGCCAGACGAAGCTGAGCGTCATCAATCGTGTGACAATCAGCCACGCAGCCGCCGACCCGGCGATCACCGCAAAGCCCGCGGTGGCCAGCCCGATCAACGCATATTCGAGCGCGAAGGCCCCGATCAGACGTGCCCGGGTGGCTCCGAGCGTCTTCAGGATCACCGCGTCGTAGACCCGATGGCGATGCCCGGCGGCCAGCGCCCCGCCGAGCACCAGGATCGCCGAGATCAGGGTCACGGCGCTGGCGCCCCGGACCGCCAGCGCCAGATTGGATACCACCCCGCCCACCGTCTCCAGCGCCTCGCGGACCCGGACGCTGGTCACCATCGGGAATTTGTCGGCGACCTGCTTGATCAGCGCAGCGTCGCTTTGCGGCGTGCTCCCGGTCTCGGTCAGCGTGGCGACGTGGGTGTGCGGCGCGCCGCGGAAGGTGTCGGGCGAGAACACCAGGACGAAGTTGATCCCGAGGCTCTGCCAGTCGATGCTGCGCAGGTTGGAGATCGTGGCGGTGATGTCGCGCCCGAGCACGTTGACGGTGACCTTGTCGCCGATCGTCAGGCCGAGGCCCTGCGCCAGCTTCCGGTCGAACGACACCAGCGGCGGGCCGCCGTAGTCCTTCGGCCACCAGCGCCCTTCGACCACCTTCGAGCCGGCCGGGATCTCGGTCGCATAGGTCAGGCCGCGGTCGCTTTGCAGCACCCATTCGGCGTCGGCCGCCGGCTTCAGCTCCTCGGCGCGGACGCCGCGCGCCGCGACGATCCTGCCACGGAGCATCGGCACGTCCTCCAGCGTCGCGCTCGGGGCGATCTGGCGCAGGAAGGCGCTGAACGCCTCGGTCTCGCCGGAAGGGATATCGATGAAGAAAAAGGTCGGTGCCTTTTCCGGCAGCGCGGCGCTGAACTGCCGCCGCAGGTTGCCGTCGATCTGCGACACCGTGACCAGCACCGCCAGCCCCAGGCCGAGCGACAACACCACCGACGGCGTCAAGGCGCCGGGGCGATGGATGTTGGCGACCGCCAGCCGCAGCATGGTGATGCGCGACCTCGGCAGCCGCCGGGCGATCGCCATCAGGGCGGCGGCGACGCCGCGCAGCAGTACGAATACCGCGAGCGTCGCACCGACCACCGCAACGGCGACCCGCTTGTCGTAGGCCAGGCCGATCACCAGCGCCAGCAGCGCAGCGATCACCACCCCCATCCAGGCCATGTGGGTCCAGCGCGGCCAGTGGCCGGCTGCGGTCGACGCCTCCCGGAACAGCGTCGCCACCGGAACGTCGCGGACCTGGGCCAGCGGCCACAGCCCGAACGCCAGCGCGGTCAGCAATCCGTACATCAGCGACAGCGCCAGTTCGCCGGGATGCAGTGCCGCGACCACCGGCAGCGGCAGCATCTGGCCGAACAGGCCGACGATCGCGAACGGGATCGCAGCGCCCAGCGCCAGTCCGATCACCGCGCCGATCGCGGCCAGCACGATGACCTGGGTGAGATAGATCGCGAACACGTCCCCGCCGGTCCCGCCGACCGCCTTCAGCGTCGCGATCACGTCGCGGCGGCGGTCGATATGGCTCTTCACCGCGTTGGCGACGCCGACGCCCCCGACCACCAGGGCGGCGAGCCCGACCAGGGTCAGGAACTGGGTGAACCGCGTGATGCTGCGTTCGAGCTGCGGCGAGGCGTTGCTGCGGGTCCGGATTTCCCAACCGGCTTGCGGCAGCGCCGCGCGGGTGTCGTCGGCCAGGCGCTGAGCTGCGCGGTCGTCGGTGCCGTTGTCCGGAAGCCGGACCCGATAGGTCCAGCGCACCAGGCTGCCGGGCTGCAGCAATTGCGTGGCGCGCAAGCCGTCCTCGCTGATCAGCAGCCGCGGACCGAAGCCGATATTGCCGGACAGCTTGTCCGGCTCGGCGGCAACTGCGCTGCGGATCTGCAGGTTGACGCTTCCGACCTGGATCGTGTCGCCGATCTTCAGATCGAGCCGCGCCAGCAGCGCAGCGTCAGCGGCGGCGCCATAGGTGTCGCCGCGCCGGGCCAGGACGTCGGCGAGCGGCAGCGGCGGCTCGAGCTTCAACTCGCCGAGCAGCGGATAGTCGCTGTCGACGGCCTTGAGCTCGACCAGCGCCGAGCGACCGTCGTCGGTGCGGGCCATCCCGCGCATCGTGGCGGCGACCGAGACCTCGCCGCGGCTGCGCAGGAATTCCACTTCGTTCGGGGCGGCTTCGCGTTGGATCAGCGCGAACGCGGCATCACCCCCCAGCAGGGTCCGGCCCTCGCGGGCGAGACCGTCGCCGAGACTGGCGGCGACCGAGCCGACGCCGGCGATCGCCATCACCCCGAGCGCGATGCAGGCGATGAACACGTAGAATCCGTTCAGCCCGCCGCGCATCTCGCGCAGCGCGTAGCGCAGCGGAAGCATCCGGGAGCGTGCGCGGGCAGGGCGCCCGGTGGCGAGGGTGGTCATCGATCAGGCCGATCGCGCGCGAGCGGCGGCGCCCGGCTGCATCGTGTCGATCCGTCCGGAACGCAGCCGCACCACCCGGTCGCAGCGTTGCGCCAGCGCCGCGTCATGGGTCACCAGCACCAGCGTCATGCCGCGCTCGACGTGCTTGGCGAACAACAGGTCGACGATCTGCTTGCCGGTGGCCTCGTCGAGATTGCCGGTCGGTTCGTCCGCGACCAGGATGGCCGGGTCGGGCGCCAGCGCCCGGGCCAGTGCCACCCGCTGTTGCTCGCCGCCGGAGAGCTGCGCCGGATAATGATGCAGCCGTTCCCCGAGCCCGACCGACGCCAGTTCGCGGGCGGCGCGGTCCGCGGCATCGGCCTGGCCGGCCAGCTCCAGCGGCACCGCCACGTTTTCCAGCGCCGTCATGGTCGGAATCAGATGGAAGGACTGAAACACGATTCCGATCTGCCGGCCGCGGAAGCGGGCCAGCGCGTCCTCGTCCAAACCATTGAAAGCGGTGCCGTCGACCACCACCTCACCGCTGTCGGGCCGCTCCAGCCCGGCCATCACCATCAGCAGGGTGGATTTGCCGGAGCCGGACGGGCCGATCAGCCCGATCGCTTCGCCGCCGGCGACGCTCAGGCTGATGTCTTTGAGAATGTGCACCCGCGCGGCACCGCTGCCCAGCGACAGGTTGACGTTGGAGATCGCAATGGTGTCCGGCGCGCCGCCGGCCGATGACGAGGGTTCAATGAGACTGTCCATGGCTGCCTCATATGGCTATTCATTCGCGGCGGTCGAGGGGTGGGCGCGCAGGATCGCGCTGGTACTGGGCGTCTGTATGATGGCGGCGCTGATCCCGGGGCAGGGCGCGCAAGCGGAAGCGACCATCAAGCCGCTGAAGGTGGTGGTGCTCGGCGATTCCCTGACCGCAGGCTACGGTCTGCCGGCCGCCGACGCGTTTCCGGCCAAGCTGCAAAAAGCGTTGAAGGCCAAAGGCATCGAGACCGAGATGGTGAATGCGGGGGTGTCGGGCGATACCGCCAGTGGCGGGCTCGCGCGGCTCGATTGGTCGGTGCCGCCCGATGCCGATGCGGTAATCGTCGAGCTCGGCGCCAACGATGCGCTGCGCGGCACCGATCCCAAGGTCCCGCGCAAGGCGCTCGACGAGATTTTGAAGCGGCTGCAACAGCGCAAGATGCCGGTGCTGCTCGCCGGCATGCTGGCGCCGCCGAATTACGGCAAGGACTATGCTGCGCAGTTCAACGCGATCTATCCGGAGCTCGCCGCGACATACGACGTGCCGCTGTATCCGTTTTTCCTAGACGGCGTCGCGGCAGTTTCGAACCTCAACCAGCCCGACGGTATTCACCCCACCGCCGCAGGGGTCGACGTCATCGTCGAACGCATTCTGCCCATGGTGGAGGCGTTGCTCCGCCCGCTCCTCGGGCAGCGAAGCTGAGAAAACGGCAATTCGAACCTAAGGGCCGGATTGCCCTCAGCTTTTTGGATCCTGCGCGGGCTCCGCTGTAGCGCTGTTACACAAACGCGCTACACAATCGTATCGTTGATTCGCCGGACGTTTTGCGGACTGCCATGTCCCTCGCGGGACGGTCCCACGATCGGGGCAGGCAGCCGCAATCGGGCCTCAGGTTCGAGGGTGTGCCGATGCCGCGTTTGTTTACGGGACTGGAGATTCCGGCCGAGATCAGCCAGACCCTGTCGAGTTTACGTGGTGGACTACCAGGTGCGCGCTGGGTCGATCCGGACGACTATCATCTCACCTTGCGGTTCATCGGCGACATCGACGGCGTCACCGCCAACGAGATCGCCTCGACGCTTTTCCGGGTCAATCGCAAGCCGTTCGAAGTGACATTGCAGGGCCTGTCCAGCTTCGGCGGCAAGAAACCCCGCGCGGTGGTCGCTTCGGTGGTACCGTCGAAGCCGCTGATCGAGCTGCAGGCCGAGCTGGAGCGGCTGATGCAGCGTGTCGGGCTCGATCCCGAAGGGCGGAAATTCACCCCGCACGTCACCCTGGCGCGGCTGCGCGGCGACGTCTCGAGCCGGGACGTGGCGGACTATCTGTCGATCCGCGGCTACTTCCCGTCCAAGGTGTTCAGGGCGGAGCGGTTCGTCCTCTACTCCGCGCGTGCCTCGACCGGTGGCGGTCCCTATATCGTCGAGGCGCCCTACGAACTGACCCCCTGACCGGGTAGCTCCTCCGCCGCCACGCATGGCCCTCCGTCTGATTCTCGGCTTGCATTTTGTCGCCCGATCAGGCGGTAAAAGGCCGCATGTCCTCGCCGCTCTCGCTCCGCCAGCAATATCAATCCCTGATCGCCTCCGGCAGCATCGAAGCCGACCCGGCGCAGGCCCGCGCGGTGCAGGCCTTCACCCTGCTCAACGAGACGCTGGAAGGCTACAAGCCACCGAAAAAGCAAGGCTTTTTTGGTCGTCTGTTCGGCGGCGGGGATGCCGTCCAACAGCCTCCGCAGGGGCTGTACATCCACGGCGAGGTCGGCCGCGGCAAGACCATGCTGATGGACCTGTTCTTCGACGCGAGTCCGATCGCGCTGAAGCGGCGGTCGCATTTCCACGAGTTCATGGCCGAGACTCACGATCGCATCAACGGCTTTCGCCAGGCGATCAAGCGCGGCGACATTCCGGATTCGGACGTGATGGAGCTGACCGCGGCGTCGATCCTCGACGACGCCTGGCTGCTGTGCTTCGACGAGTTTCACGTCACCGACATCGCCGACGCGATGATCCTCGGTCGGCTGTTCACCAGGCTGTTCGAACTCGGCACCGTGGTGGTGGCCACCTCCAACGTCGCCCCCGACGATCTTTATAAAGGCGGCCTCAACCGCTCACTGTTCATGCCGTTCATCGGTCAGGTGAAGCGGCATATGCGGGTGCTGCGGCTCGACGCGCGAACCGATTACCGCCTGGAGAAATTCGCCGGCATGAAAGTCTGGCTGACGCCCGACGATGCCGAAGCGACCGCGACGATCGATCGGGCCTGGCAGCGGATCACCGGCACCAGCCGAGGCGAGCCGCGCGATATTTCGATCAAGGGGCGTATCCTGCATATTCCGCAGGCCGATCATCACGTCGCCAGGTTCTCATTCGCCGATCTGTGCCAGAAGCCGCTCGGCGCCAGCGATTACCTGCGGCTCGCACATGAATACCACACGCTGATGATCGACCATGTGCCGGTGATGGAATATGCCGATCGCAACGCCGCCAAGCGGTTCATCGCGCTGATCGATACGCTGTACGACAACTCGGTGAAACTGATGGCCTCCGCGGCGGCCGAGCCTGCACGGCTCTACCGCGCCACCGACGGCTTCGAGGCGATGGAATTCAATCGCACCGTGTCGCGGCTCACCGAAATGGGCTCTGAATCCTATCTGGCGCTGCCTCACGGCCGGCGCGACTCCACCGCGACCGGCGAAACCACCGGACTGGTCGAAACCTAGGTCTGTTCCCGGCCCCTGCGTTCGCAGGATAGCCGGCCCAACAAATGGGCGTTCGCCGACTTGAACGCATAGGGCGAAAGCGATAACCACCCAAGCGGATTTCCCACCC
>NZ_QPFS01000126.1:0-13534 GCF_010906995.1 Rhodopseudomonas sp. WA056
GATCGATCCGCCGGGGCCGAACGGCGCCGCGGGCTGATCGCGATGCCTCGCGGGAACCGCACAGGCGGTTTGCCGCGAGGCATTGACGCTCGTCCAACGCTCTGCCTATGGTCCGCCGCTTTTCGGCGGGCCGACGGCGCCATTTTACGGCCGCCGTCAGGAATGCTAGACTTAAGTTAGGATCATGATTTCCGGAGCGTTTTCGGTTGCGATCAGGGGATCGTGCGAAGCCTCTCGGATCGAACGCTTGACGCAACCCACCGCCGTCCTATTTCACCCCGGACCGCAGCAACATCCTCGGAACGCCTGATGACGATTACGGATCTTGTCGCGCCCGAGGCCGTCATCCCGGCGCTGAAGGTGATCAGCAAGAAGCAGGCGCTGCAGGAACTCGCGGCCCGCGCCAGTGAATTGACCGGCCAGAACGAGCGCACGATCTTCGAAGTTCTGTTGCAGCGCGAGAAGCTCGGGACCACCGCGGTCGGCTACGGCGTCGCGATTCCGCACGGCAAGCTGCCGAAGCTCGAGAAGCTGTTCGGGCTGTTCGCGCGACTGGAGCGGCCGATCGATTTCGAAGCGATGGACGGCCAGCCGGTCGATTTGGTTTTCCTGCTGCTGGCGCCGGAAGGGGCGGGCGCCGATCACCTCAAGGCGCTGGCGCGGATAGCCCGGCTGCTGCGCGATCAGGACGTCGCCAAAAAACTTCGCGCCTCACGCGACTCCCAAGCGATCTATTCGGTTCTGGCATTGCCGCCCGCGACGGCGGCTTGAGCAACCGACGACGGCATCGCGCCTCGTGGTCGATCTGTTTCGTGGTCGATCTGTTGTGATCGAGCTGGCTTGGTCCGTACGATCTCGTCGATCGGGAGGTCGTCGATCAGAATAGCCGAGGCTATTGGCTAGGTGAGATCAGCACCGCAACGCATCTGGTTGCTTGCTGATGAAGAGCCTTCGCGCAAATGCTGCTCATCGCTACCCTGCGGGCGCGGAGCGCCGTCACCGGACACCCCGCGTCGCGTAACCATCCGTGCAATCAGCGTTCAGTGAACGCTGACGGCCTGCAACTCCTGGCTCCAGGCATTCGCGATCGCCGCTTCCCTGCTGTCGGTCAGCATGATCGGCGTGCCGTCTGCCGAATGCAGCGCGAACAGCTTGAGGCCGGGCGCGATTTCGGGGGCCTGCGGAAACAGACCGGGCACGTCTTCGGAGCGGATCTGCTTCACATAGGCGATATGACCTTCGCCAAGATGCGCCAGCGCCTCCGGCGTGACGCCCACATTTCCATGCGTAGTACCAGATTCAGTCATGGTCTCGACTCCTCTAAGACTTAAGCGGTCGAGTCCGCCACTCGTTCCATTATTCGTGTTCGGTGATGGCGATTGTCTTAACGACCCGCTCCGGCTCCGGCCGGATCAGGTCAATCGACAGAAGCCCGTTCTTCATGTCCGCTCCCAACACCTGCATCCCGTCGGCCAGCACGAAGGTGCGCTGGAAGTGACGCGCGGCGATGCCACGGTGGATGTATTGCCGGGCCTTGTCATCCTGCTGCCGCCCGCGGATCACCAGTTGATTTTCCTCAACCGTGACGTCGAGTTGATCGCGGGTGAATCCGGCCACCGCCAGCGTGATACGCAGCTTTTCGGGGTCACCGTCGCAGCGTTCGCACCGCTCGATGTTGTACGGGGGATACCCGTCGGCGCCTTTCACGACTCGGTCGAGCGCACGCTCGATCTCGTCGAATCCCAGCAGGAAGGGACTTGATAACGAAGGAACACGAGACATCACAAAGTCCTCTCGAAGCGACTTTGAGGGGGTCCTTGCGGCACCCCATCGACCGTTCGGCACCTTGCCGGCCGGTCCATTCGAATATGGGCAGTGCAGAACGGCTCTGCAAGAAGGTCGGAACAGCGAATTACGCCAGAGACTTAGGGGCCTATCGGACAATCCGGCGGCGGCCGTCGGCGGAAAACAGATGCAGGCTCGGCGGCGGCGCCGTAACCGTAATGCGCTCCCCGATGCCCGGCGCCGCCTGCCCGGGGATGCGGACGATGAGGTCCGCGCCGGCCGCTTCCGCGCTGCCGACCACCACCGGCCCGTTCAGGTGATCGCCCCGGGCCCCATAGACGAAAGTCTCGGGCCCGACCCGCTCGATTGCCTCGACCGTGACGTCGAGCGCCAGAGCGCCACTGCCCGCCGTCCCCGAGACGATCGTCAGGTCTTCGGGGCGAACGCCGAGAATGCCGGCCTCCGGCGGCGCGCTGCCGAGCTGCGCCCGCAGATCGTCCGCGAGCGGCATCAGGTTCATCGGAGGCGCACCGATGAACGATGCGACGAAGGTGGTCGCCGGCCGAGCGTAGACATCGAGGGGCGAACCGATCTGTTCGACCTCCCCGGCGTTCATCACCACCAGCACATCGGCCAGCGTCATCGCCTCGAGCTGATCGTGGGTGACGTAGATCGCGGTGGTGGCGAGCCGGCGCTGCAGCTTGCGGATCTCGACCCGCATCGCCACCCGCAGCTTGGCGTCGAGATTGGACAGCGGCTCGTCGAACAGAAACACCTTCGGCTGGCGGACGATCGCACGGCCCATCGCGACGCGCTGGCGTTGGCCGCCGGAGAGCTGACGCGGCTTGCGGGTCAGCATCGAGCCGAGCTCGAGAATGCGCGCGGCTTCCTGCACCCGCGCCTCGATCTCGGCCCTGGCCGTGCCACGATTGCGCAGGCCGTAGGCCATATTGTCGTAGACGCTCATGTGCGGATACAGCGCGTAATTCTGGAACACCATGGCGATGTCGCGATCGGCCGGCTCGATTTGGTTGACCACGCGGCCGCCGATCTCGATCTCGCCGGAGGTGATCGTTTCCAGCCCCGCCACCATCCGCAGCAGCGTGGACTTGCCGCAGCCGGAGGGCCCGACCAGGACGCAGAACTGGCCGTCACCGACCTCGAAATCGACTCCCTTGATCGCCTCGAAACCACCAGGATAGGTCTTGCGGACAGATCGAAGAACGACGTTGGCCACTGTTGCTACTTCTCCGTCTCCACCAGTCCGCGCACGAACAGCTTCTGCATCAGCACCACCACGGCGACCGGCGGGAGCATCGCCAGCACTGCGGTGGCCATCACCACCGGCCACTCGGTGAGCGCGTCGGAGGTGACGATCATCTTGCGGATGCCGATCTGGATGGTCTGCATGTCGTCGCGCGTGGTGATCAGCAGCGGCCAGAGATACTGATTCCAGCCCAGGATGAACAGGATCACGAACAGCGCCGCCATGTTGGTGCGCGACAACGGCAGCAGGGTGTCCCAGAAGAACCGGAACGGGCCGGCACCGTCGATCCGCGACGCCTCCAAAAGCTCGTCCGGCACCGTCATGAAGAACTGCCGGAACAGCAATGTCGCGGTCGCCGACGCAATCAGCGGCAGCGTCAGGCCTGCGTAGCTGTCGAGCAGGTTGAGGTCGGCGACGATCTTGTAGGTCGGATAGATCCGCACCTCGACCGGCAGCATCAAGGTGATGAAAATCAGCCAGAAGATCGTCATCCGGAACGGGAAGCGAAAATACACGATCGCGTAGGCCGAAATGATCGAGATCCCGATCTTTCCGAGCGCGATCGTCATCGCCATCACCATCGAATTGAACAGCATGGTGCCGACCGGCTCGCGGGTGGTGCCCGATGTGCCGACGAACAACGTTTTGGTGTACGTCTCGAGGAAATGCCCGCCCGGCAACAGCGACATCTGGCCGTTGGCGATGGAGGCGTTGTCCTGGGTCGATGCCACGAAGGCCAGATACACCGGAAACGCCACGATCAGGACGCCGGCCCACAGCACCAGATGCGGCAGCAGATTCCCGAACTTGCGGTGCTCGACCATCAATAGTTGACCTTGCGCTCGACGAAGCGGAACTGAAACGCAGTGAGCGCGATAACGATTCCCATCAGGATCACCGACTGCGCGGCCGAGCTGCCGAGATTGCCGCCGAGCAGGCCGTCGCTGTAGACCTTGTAGACCAGCGTCTCGGTCGCCTTCGCCGGGCCGCCGCGCGTCATGGTGTCGATGATGCCGAAGGTTTCGAAGAAGGCGTAGACGACATTGACGACGATCAGGAAGAAGATGGTCGGCGACAACAGCGGGAAGATGATGGTCCAGAATCTGCGCATCGGCCTCGCGCCGTCGATCGCCGCGGCTTCGATCACGCTGGCCGGGATCGCCTGCAGGCCGGCGAGAAAGAACAGGAAGTTGTAGGAGATCTGCTTCCAGGCCGCGGCGAGGATGATCAGCAACGCCGCCTGATGACCGTCGAGCAGCGGATTCCAGTCGATCCCGAGCGCGCGCAGGCCGTGGGCGATCACGCCGAGCGACGGATTGAGCATGAAGATCCAGAGCACACCGACCACCGGCGGCGCGACCGCATAGGGCCAGATCAGCAGGGTGCGGTAGAACGTCGAGCCGCGCAGCGGCCGATCCGCCATCACCGCCAGCAGCAGCGCGAGCGACAGCGACGACAGCGCGATCGCGAAGGAGAATGCGAAGGTCCGCAGGATGGCGCCGAAGTAGTCCGGATCAGCGAGCAACTCGCGATAATTGTCGAACCAGACGAACACGGTCGACAGCCCGAACGCGTCCTGCATCAGGAACGACTGGATCACCGCCTGGCCGGCCGGCCAATAGAAGAACACCAGCACCACCGCGAGCTGCGGAAGCACCAGCAGATAGGGCAGAAACTTCGACTGAAAGACGGCCTGCTTGAGCATGGATCAGCTGCTTACCTGTGGCCGGAAGACTCGACAAGCACTCCATCGTCATCGTCCGGCTTGACCGGGCGACCCAGTACTCCGTGACGCCGACAGTCTCGCCGAGACGCTCTGGAATACTGGGTGCCCCGCTTTCGCGGGGCAATGACGCTAGGGGTAACGCGGCTAACGAACCGCAGTCTTTTCGAACTGTCGCAGCATCGTGTTGCCACGCGTCACAGCGGCGTCGAGGGCTTCTTTGGCGGTCTTCTTACCGGCGAGTGCCTGCTCGATCTCCTCGGCCCAGAGATCGCGGAGCTGCACCATGTTGCCGAGCCGCAGACCGCGGGAATTCTCGGTCGGCGGCTTGTTGGTCAACTCCTTGATCGGCGTTTCGAGGTACGGCTGCTCGTTGTAGAAGCCGTCGGCCTTGGCTTTCTCGTATGCCGCCTTGGTGATCGGCAGGTAACCCGACGCCTTGTGGATCGCGACCTGGCGGTCGGTGTCGGACAGGAACGCCAGGAACTTGGCGACCCCCTTGTACTCCTCAGGTGTCTTGCCGCCCATCACCCACAGCGAAGCGCCGCCGATGATCGAATTCTGCGGCGCGCCCTGGACGTCCGGATAGTAAGGCATCGGCGCGTTGGTCCAGTTGAACTTGGCCTGCGACTTGACGTTGCCGAAGAACCCGGACGAGGTCAGGAACAGCGGGCACTCGCCCGAGGTGAAACGGCCCTCGCCGGCATTGGTGCGACCCGAGTAGTCGTAGGTCTTGTCTTTCTGCAGCTCGATCAGCTTCTCGAGATGCTTGATCTGCACCGGACCGTTGAATTCGAGCTTGGTGTCGAAGCCGTCGAGGCCATTGGCCTTGCTCGCCAGCGGCACGTTGTGCCAGGCCGAAAGCTGCTCAAGATTGGCCCAGGTCACCCAGGCGGTGGAGAAACCGCAGGTGGCATAACCCGCCGCCTTCAGTTTCTTGGCGTCGTCGAATACCTGCGGCCAGGTCTTAGGGATCTCGGTGATGCCGGCTTTTTTCAGCGCGTCGAGATTGAGCCACATCACCATCGACGACGAGTTGAACGGGAACGACAGCATCTCGCCCTTCGAGGTCGAGTAGTAGCCGGTGATCGCCGGCAGATAGGCGTTGGGATCGAATGTCTCGCCGGTTTCCTGCATCAGCTTGTAGACCGGCTTCACCGCACCGGTCGCCGACATCATGGTGGCGGTTCCGACCTCGAACACCTGCATGATGTGCGGTGCATTGCCGGCGCGGAATGCGGCGATGCCGGCATTCATGGTGTCGGGATAGCTCCCTTTGTAGGCGGGCACGACCTTGTAGTCGCTCTGCGAGGCGTTGAAATCATTGGCGAGTTTGACGACGACCTCGTTGTTGCCGCCGGTCATCGCGTGCCACCATTGAATTTCAGTGACCGCCTGGGCCGGCGCGGCCATCGCCAGCGTCACGGCGATCGCCGTTGCGGCGGCCGCGGTCGGGCCGAAGGATCGAAATGCCATGAATACCTCCCGGTTCGGTGCGCAAAATCGTGGACGGCGCGCGGTAGCAGCACGCAATGACAGGCGCATGACCGTATAGGCGACAGGCCGGCGCAGGGAAGCGCGACAGCGACCCAACCTCAGAAAAGCATAGTGCGGCGCAAGATCACGCCGCACTGCGGCCGTCGATGCCCGAGCGGGCGCGGCGGGCGCCGGCATCGCTGCCAGCGCCACCTCGATCAGCGTTTGCGCTCGGGACCGCTGACGATGCCGTCGGCGACCAGCTTGGCGATGTCGTCGGCCGAATAGCCGAACTCGCCGAGCACCTCGCCGGCGTGCTGACTGAATGTCGGCGGCAGGCTGCGAAGGCTGGCTTTGGTGCGCTCGAATCGGATCGGTGAGGCGACGCCCTTGTACCAGTCCTTCTCGATCACATCGCCGCGGTAGGCGGTGTGCGGGCTTGTCAACGCCTTGTCGATCGACTGCACCGGACCGGCCGGCAGGCCGGCGTTGAGCAGCCGGTCGCACAGCGGCACGGCGTCGTGCTGGCTGAACACCGCCTCGAGTTCGGCGCGGAGTGCGGCGCGGTTGGCGATGCGGTCCTTGTTGCGCGCGAAGCGCGGATCGGTGCCGAGTTCTGGCTTGCCGATCTCCTTGCACAGTTTGCGGAAGGTGCCGTCGTTGCCGACACCGGTAAAGATCTGACCGTCGCGGGCATTGAAGGTCGCATACGGCACCAGATTCGGGTGCTCGTTGCCGGTCAGCGCCGGCGGCTTGCCATGCAGGAAGTAGTTCGCGGTATGCGGATGCATGATCGCGAGACCGGTTTCGTACAGCGTGGTCTCCACGAACTGGCCCTTGCCGGAGCGCTCGCGCTCCGCCAGTGCCATCAAAATACCGATCGTTGCATACAGGCCGGTGGTGATGTCGACCAGAGGCACGCCGATCCGCATCGGCCCGCTTTCCGGCGATCCCGTCGCCGCGATCATGCCGGTCATCGCCTGGATGATGGCGTCGTAACCGGGATTGCCGCCGCGCGGGCCGTCGGCGCCGAAGCCCGAGATCCGGCAGTGCACCAGCCGCGGAAACTTCTCGCGAATCACTTCGTTCGAGAGGCCCCATTTGTCGAGCGTGCCGGGTTTGAAGTTCTCTATCAGCACGTCGGCGTCTTCGAGCATCTTCAGCAGCACCTCGCGGCCGTCGGGCGAGGCGAGGTCGAGGCCGATCGAGCGCTTGTTGCGGTTGATGCCGAGGAAATACGCCGCATCCTCGTCATGGAACGGAGGACCCCAGTCGCGGACTTCGTCGCCCGCCGGCGGTTCGACCTTGATCACGTCGGCGCCGTGGTCGGCGAGAATCTGGGTGCAATACGGGCCGCCGAGCACGCGGGTGAGATCGATCACGCGCAATCCGGCGATCGCGCCGGGCATCGATGCAGGGGTCATACTGGCTTTCTTGGCGAAGCTTGAAGGGGAGGCGAACTTACCGTCCCCGACCGCATTTTGGCAAATGCCGCTCAGACTTCAGTGCCTGCCACGCGCATGCAGCTTCAGGTGCGGCCTGACCTGCTTGCAGAAGCTGGGCGACCATGTCGCATCAAGCAGATCGGGCGGGGAAGGAGTGGTGGAGCCAGGCGGGATCGAACCGCCGACCTCTTGCATGCCATGCAAGCGCTCTCCCAGCTGAGCTATGGCCCCTTACCCTGGGTGCGCGGCGCAAATCAAATTCGCCGCGCGGCAATCGTTGATCACATATCGGCGACGATCTCAAGTCTCCTCATCGCCAGAAACGTCACCAATGATGTCCGTGACGTCTTCATCCTCTTCTTCTTCATCGGCGATGAAGGTCGAATCGTCGTCATCGTCGTCGATCGTCTCGTCGATTTCGATGTCATCCTCGGATTCCGGCACCACGGCCTTGACCTTGCCGGTGTTCTCCTCGGCATCAGCCTCCTCGAGCGACACCAGCTCTTCGGCCTCCATCGCCTCCGGAGCCTCCGTATCGGCCGGGGCAGCGGCGCGCTGATCGGCACGCGTGCGCGGCGCCACGACCGGAGCGATCGGAACCACCTCGCCGGTATAGGGCGAGATCACCGGGGTCTTGTTCAGATCGTAGAACTTTTTGCCCGTCGTCGGGCAAATGCGTTTGGTTCCGAGATCGGATTTCGCCACTTGTGCAACCTTGGGATTTCTTGAAAAACGGTGCTTCACTTGGCTAGTTGGCACGCCGCTGTCAATAGCGGTTTGTGCCGAAGGCCGCGAAGCGGGACCGTGGCGCCGAGCCGAATCACCCGCAGCCGCAAGGGACCACCATCTTGACTGATTCGAACCAGCCGACGCCGCTGCAGGCGCGCAAGAGCGACGCATTGCGCGGCACCGCACGCGTCCCGGGCGACAAATCGATTTCGCACCGCGCGTTGATTCTCGGCGCACTGGCGGTCGGCGAGACCCGGATCTCGGGCCTGCTCGAGGGCGAGGACGTTCTCAACACCGCCAAGGCGATGCGCGCGCTGGGAGCCAAGGTCGAGCGCACCGGGGACTGCGAATGGCGCGTCCACGGCGTCGGCGTCGCGGGCTTTGCGACGCCGGCGGGCCCGCTGGATTTCGGCAATTCGGGCACCGGCTGCCGGCTGGCGATGGGCGCGGTGGCGGGATCTCCGGTCCTGGCGACGTTCGACGGCGACGCGTCGCTGCGCAGCCGGCCGATGCGACGGATCGTCGATCCGCTGGAGCTGATGGGCGCCAAAGTGGTGTCGAGCAGCGACGGCGGCCGGCTGCCGCTGACCCTGCAGGGCGCCCGCGATCCGCTGCCGATCCTGTACCGCACCCCTGTGCCGTCCGCCCAGATCAAGTCCGCCGTGCTGCTCGCCGGCCTGTCGGCGCCTGGCATCACGACCGTGATCGAGGCCGAAGCCAGCCGCGACCATACCGAGCTGATGCTGCAGCATTTCGGCGCCACGGTCGTCACCGAACCGGAAGGCGCCCATGGCCGTAAGATTTCGTTAACCGGCCAGCCCGAATTGCGGGGCGCCCCGGTGGTGGTGCCGGCCGATCCGTCGTCGGCCGCCTTCCCGATGGTGGCGGCGCTGGTGGTGCCGGGCTCCGACATCGAGCTGACCGACGTGATGACCAACCCGCTGCGCACCGGGCTGATCACGACGCTGCGGGAAATGGGCGCCTCGATCGAGGACAGCGACGTCCGGGGCGACGCCGGCGAGCCGATGGCCCGGTTCCGGGTGCGCGGTTCGAAGCTGAGGGGCGTCGAGGTGCCGCCGGAGCGCGCACCGTCGATGATCGACGAATATCTGGTGCTGGCAGTCGCCGCGGCGTTCGCCGAAGGCACCACGGTGATGCGCGGCCTGCACGAACTGCGGGTCAAGGAAAGCGACCGGCTGGACGCGACCGCCGCGATGCTGCGGGTCAACGGCGTCGCGGTCGAGATCGCCGGCGACGATCTGATCGTCGAGGGCAAAGGCCATGTGCCCGGCGGCGGCGTGGTCGCCACCCACATGGATCATCGCATCGCGATGTCTGCCCTGGTGATGGGACTGGCGGCCGGCCGTCCGGTGACGGTCGACGACACCGCCTTCATTGCCACCAGCTTCCCGGATTTCATCCCGATGATGCAGCGGCTGGGCGCTGAATTCGGCTGAGCCTCAGGTCGCTTCGACCGGCTGAAGGCCGACGATCCGGTCGGTTTCGTTCTGCGCGGCGGTCAGAGCTGCCTGCAGCCGCTCGGCGATCTCTGCGGTCGGCGAGCCGGCCTCGACGGTAATCGGCTCGCCGAACCGGATCGCAACCTTCGCGAACAATCCCGGCAGCATCAGCCGATCCCAGCTCCGAAGCAGCTTGTGACGAGACAGACTGACCGAGACCGGCAGGATCGGCAGCCCGGTCAGCCGCGCCATATCGAGAACTCCCTCGCTGTTGATGCGCATCCGCGGACCGCGCGGGCCGTCGGGCGTGACGAACAGGCTGTGGCCGGACTTTCCAAGCCGCATCATTTCGCGTGCCGCCCGCATGCCGCCGCGCGAGGACGAACCGACCGCAGTCTGAATCCCGAACGCGGCCCCGACCCGGGAGATGATCTTGCCGTCGCGATGCCCACTGATCAGCGCGACCAGCGGCTTGCTCTTGGTCTGCAGCATCGGCGCCATGATCAGCCGCCCGTGCCACATCGCCAGAATGTAAGGCTCCGGGATCGGAGCGGCCTGCCGATCGTATCGGCCGGTCCACATCACGAACTTAAAATAGATCTTGGAAAAGTTGACGCCGAGCGACAGGACCGCATCCGATCGCGTAATGCGTTTGACGAAAGCGGGCGTGGCCATCCAGGAAGAGTCCGGGCAGAGATAGATAGGAAATTGCCAACGAGGCTGGCTTCGGCGGATCGCGGGTTTATACCCAGTCGTTCACGGCTGCAAACCACCGCGGGACCTCGTCGGGACGCCCCGCCGCCATACAGGCTCACCAAGCCAATTGGAATGCAAAAGAGAATGATCATCGCAATCGACGGACCGGCCGCATCGGGCAAAGGGACGCTCGCCAAGCGGCTGGCCGCACATTACGGCTTCGGGCATCTTGATACCGGCGTGATCTACCGCGCCGTCGCCAAGGCGATGCTGGACGCTGGCGCCGACCTCGCCGACGAGGCCCGCGCCGCCGAGGTCGCCCGCACGCTCGACCCGGCGCGGTTCGACGACCCGGCGCTGAAGAGTCAAACCGTCGGCGAGGCCGCCTCGGTGGTGTCGGCGCATCCGCGGGTTCGCGCCGCGCTGGTCGAGTTCCAGCAGCGCTTCGCCGCCACGCCGCCGGGCGCCGTGCTGGATGGCCGCGACATCGGCACGGTGATCTGTCCGGATGCCGATGTGAAGATCTTCGTCGTCGCGTCCGCCGAGGTCCGCGCCCACCGCAGGTTCCTGGAAGCACAGTCCCGCGGCGAGCCCGCCGACGAGGCGGTAATCCTGGCCGACATCCTCAAGCGCGACGAACGCGACCAGAACCGCGCCGCAGCACCGCTCAAGCAAGCACCGGATGCAGTCTTGCTCGATAATTCCTATTTGGATATAGAAGGCGGCGTCCGGGCCGCCATCGACATTGTCGAGGCCGTTCGAGCGGGCCGGCGTCGGGTCTGAGGACCAAAACGGCGCCGTCATTGGAGGTTCGCCCGCTCCACCGCCACCGCCGCGATGGCCGGATGAAGACCGCGAGATCCGCTTCGGATTCATCGCGCCTTTCGCCGCCGGACGATCTGCTGGAATGCCCCAATCTGCGATCCGCTTCACCGCGGATCAACGTCTCGACCGTGCAGGCATGCTGCCGGCCCGCTCCGCACCGATGTGCAGGGCGGTCGTCAGGTTCGCGGACCCCTGACACTGCGCGCACGAGACGGCCCTCAACCGAACTGCCGGCGACATCCGCATCTGGAGAACAAATGGCTTCGACTGACACTTACAACCCGACCCGCGACGATTTCGCCGCGATGCTCGACGAGTCCTTCGCCGGCGGCAACCTGCAGGAAAGCTCTGTTATCAAGGGCAAGGTCGTCGCGATCGAGAAGGACATGGCCGTCATCGACGTCGGCCTGAAGACCGAAGGCCGCGTGCCGCTGCGCGAGTTCGCCGGTCCCGGCCGCGACAACGAGATCAAGGTCGGCGATACCGTCGAGGTGTTTCTCGATCGGATCGAGAATGCGCTCGGCGAAGCCGTGCTGTCGCGCGACAAGGCGCGCCGCGAAGAGAGCTGGGGCAAGCTCGAGAAGGCCTTCAACAACAACGAGAAGGTGTTCGGCGTCATCTTCAATCAGGTCAAGGGCGGCTTCACGGTCGACCTCGACGGCGCCGTGGCGTTCCTGCCGCGCTCCCAGGTCGACATCCGTCCGATCCGCGACGTCGCGCCGCTGATGAACAACTCGCAGCCGTTCCAGATCCTCAAGATGGACCGCCGCCGCGGCAACATCGTGGTGTCGCGCCGCACGGTTCTCGAAGAGACCCGCGCCGAGCAGCGCCAGGAGCTGGTGCAGAACCTCGAAGAGGGGCAGGTGATCGACGGCGTCGTCAAGAACATCACCGATTACGGTGCGTTCGTCGACCTCGGCGGCATCGACGGCCTGCTGCACGTCACCGATATCGCCTGGCGCCGGGTCAATCACCCGACCGAGGTGCTGACCATCGGCCAGACCGTCAAGGTCAAGATCATCAAGATCAACCACGAGACCCACCGCATCTCGCTCGGCATGAAGCAACTGCTGGACGATCCGTGGCAGGGCATCGAGGCCAAGTACCCGCTGAACGCGCGCTTCACCGGCCGCGTCACCAACATCACCGACTACGGTGCATTCGTCGAGCTCGAGCCGGGCATCGAGGGCCTGATCCACGTCTCCGAGATGTCGTGGACCAAGAAGAACATGCACCCCGGCAAGATCGTTTCGACCTCTCAGGAAGTCGAAGTGCAGGTGCTCGAGGTGGATTCGGTCAAGCGCCGCATCTCGCTCGGTCTCAAGCAGACCATGCGCAATCCGTGGGAAGTGTTCGTCGAGAAGCATCCGGTCGGTTCGACCGTCGAAGGCGAGGTCAAGAACAAGACCGAGTTCGGTCTGTTCCTGGGTCTCGACGGCGACGTCGACGGCATGGTCCACCTCTCGGACCTCGACTGGAAGCAGCCGGGCGAGCAGGTGATCGACAACTTCAAGAAGGGCGACATGGTCAAGGCCGTGGTGCTCGACGTGGATGTCGAAAAGGAGCGCATCTCGCTCGGCGTCAAGCAGCTCGAAGGCGACCCCTTCGCCGAGCCGGGCGATGTCAAGAAGGGCGCGGTCGTGACCTGCGAAGTGCTCGACGTGAAGGAATCGGGCATCGACGTGCAGATCGTCGGCACCGACTTCAACACCTTCATCAAGCGCTCCGAGCTGGCGCGCGACCGCAACGACCAGCGCAGCGACCGCTTCGCGGTTGGTGAGAAGGTCGACGCCCGCGTCATCCAGTTCGACAAGAAGGCCCGCAAGGTCCAGGTGTCGATCAAGGCGCTGGAAGTGGCCGAGGAGAAGGAAGCCATCGCGCAGTACGGCTCGTCCGATTCGGGCGCGACGCTGGGCGACATTCTCGGCACCGCGCTCAAGCAGCGCGACAAGTAAGCCTCTCGCTTACCTGACGAAATCGAAGGGCCCCGGCATCGCCGGGGCCCTCAGACCGCTGACAAACCCCGTCGATTTTCGGCGGGGTTTTGTTTTTGGCGAGTGGCGCAGCGCCCGGTGTCTCAGCCTGGCGCGGGAATTGGCCCGGTGGCCAGTGCGAGGGCTATCTTCTT
>NZ_QPFS01000127.1:0-13440 GCF_010906995.1 Rhodopseudomonas sp. WA056
TCAGCATGCTCGGCGTTCTGAATTTCGCCCATGCCAGCTTCTATATGCTCGGCGCGTTCTTCGGCTATCAGATCAGCCGCTGGACCGGATTCTGGCCGGCGTTGATCGTCGCACCGCTGCTTGCCGGCGCGATCGGCGCCGCCGTCGAACGCTTCGGCCTGCGCCGCGTCCACCGCAACGGCCACGTCGCCGAACTACTGTTCACCTTCGGCCTCGCCTTCGCGATCGAAGAGGTAGTGTCGATCATCTGGGGCAAGGTTCCGGTCGACTACCGCGTCCCGGCACTGCTCGACTTCCCGGCCTTCACGATCTTCTCGACCAACTATCCCGCCTACAAGATGTTCATGCTGGCGGTGTCGATCGTGATCTTCGTCGGCCTCCTGGTCGTGCTGAAAAAGACCCGGATCGGCCTGATCGTGCAGGCGGCGCTCACGCACCCGCATATGGTCGCGCATCTCGGCCATAACGTCGAACGCATCTTCATGCTGGTGTTCGGTGTCGGTACCGCACTCGCCGCCGTCGCCGGCGTGATCGCCGGACCGTCGCTGGTCACGCAATCCAACATGGCTGCGCTGCTCGGCCCGATCCTGTTCGTCGTCGTCGTGGTCGGCGGCCTCGGCTCGCTCCCCGGTGCGTTCATCGCCTCGCTGTTGATCGGCCTGCTGCAGACTTTCGCGGTGTCGGTGAACGGCTCGCTCGCCTCGGTGTTCGGCCCGCTCGGTCCCGACCTGGCGCAAACCTGGCTCAGCGACATTTGGAACGTCACGATCGCGCAGATCGCGCCGATCATGCCGTACCTGCTGCTGGTGCTGATCCTGATCTTCCGGCCGATGGGGCTGTTGGGAACCCGAGAAACATGACCGACCTCGCCTCCAGCGCCGCGCCGCCCCGGCCGACGCTGTCCGACCGTGCCAAATTCTACGCCATCTGGATCGCCACCGCGCTGGCGTTGCTGCTGTTGCCGAAGGTGTTTGCCTCCGGCGGCTCGCTGACGACGTTCAGCCTGGTCGGCATCTCGATCATCTTCGCGTTGTCCTACAACATCCTGCTCGGCCAGACCGGCATGCTGTCGTTCGGTCATGCGGTGTATTACGGCCTCGGCGGCTTCCTCGCGATCCACGTCATCAACATCCTGGCCGGCAACAAATTCCCGATCCCGCTGCCGCTGGTGCCGCTGATCGGCGGCGTCGCCGGGTTGTTCTTCGCAGCCCTGATCGGCTGGGTGATGACGCAGCGCTCCGGCACCGCGTTCGCGATGATCTCGCTGGGTCTGGCCGAGCTGGTCGCATCCTCGGCGCTGATCCTGCGCAGCTTCTTCGGGGGCGAAGCCGGCATCTCGGCCAACCGCACCAAGCTGTTCAGGGTATTTGACCTGTCGTTCGGCCCGCAGATCCAGATCTATTATCTGGTGGCCGCCTGGACCCTGATCGCGATCATCGCGATGTACGCGCTCACCCGTACCCCGCTGGGCCGGATGTGCAACGCGGTGCGCGACAATCCGGAGCGGGTGCAGTTCGTCGGTTACGATCCGCACGTGGTGCGCTACCTGGCGTTCTGCTTCTCCGGCTTCTTCGCCGGCATTGCGGGTGCGCTCGCCGCGATCAATTTCGAGATCGCCAACTCCGCCTATCTCGGCGCGGTGCAGTCCGGCACGGTGCTGTTCGCGGCCTATATCGGCGGCATCGGCTTCTTCATCGGGCCGATCGTGGGGGCGATCTTCGTCACCGTGCTGTCGCTGGCGCTGAGCGACCTGACCCAGGTCTGGCAACTGTATTTCGGCCTGTTCTTCATCATCGTCGTGCTGTTCGCGCCCGGCGGGATCACCGGGGTGCTGATGATGCATCGACCGCTGCTGCGCGCCGGAATGCTGATGCGGATGCTGCCGAGCTATCTGATCGCGGCACTGCCAACGCTGGCGCTTTTGATCGGCCTGATGCTGATGATCGAAACCACCGTGCACTACACCGTCAACCCGCACGAGGATCCGAATCGGGTTGCGTTCGGTATCCCGTTCAATGCCGCCAGCCCGCTGACCTGGGCCGCCTCGGCGGTGCTGGTCGTCGTCGGCTTCATTCTCGCACGGATGGCCTGGAGCCGGGTCGCGCAGACCTGGGACGCCACGCTGACCGCTGCCCGCGCCAAGGTCCACGCCCTATGAGCACCGCGATCGAACTCCGCGGCGTCGAAAAGAGCTTCGGCGTCACCAAGGTGATCCAGAACATCAACCTGACCATCGCCCAGGGCGAACGCCACGCGCTGATCGGCCCTAACGGCGCCGGCAAGTCGACCACGTTCAACCTGATCAGCGGCTATATGCGCCCGACCACCGGCAGCATCCTGCTGCGCGGCGAGGAAATCGCCGGCATGAAGCCGTTCCAGATCAATCGCCGCGGGCTGTCGCGCTCGTTCCAGGTCACCAACGTGTTCGCCAACATGACGGTGTGGGAGAATCTGCGCTGCGCGGTGCTGTGGGCGACCGGGCACCGCTACGCGTTCTGGAAGAACGTCGACAACCTGCCCGAGGTGCGCGAGCGCACCGCGCAGATCCTCGAGGACATCCACCTCACCTCGCGCCGCGACGTGCCGGCGGGGCTTCTCACCTACGCCGAGCAGCGGGCGCTGGAGATCGGCATCACCATCGCCGGAGGGGCCGACGTGATCCTGCTCGACGAGCCGACCGCAGGCATGAGCCACGCCGAGACCGAGCGCGCCGTGATGCTGATCCGCCGCCTCACCGAGGGCCGGACGTTGCTGATCGTCGAACACGACATGAGCGTGGTGTTCGGCCTCGCCGACCGCATTTCGGTGCTGGTGTACGGCCAGGTGATCGCCTCGGGCACGCCGGACGAAATCCGCGGTAATCCGAAGGTCAAGGAAGCCTATCTCGGCGAGGAGGCGGCCTGATGCTCGAGGTCAAGGATCTGCACGCCTATTACGGCAAGAGCCACATCCTGCAAGGCGTCGAGATGCAGATCGGCGCCGGCGAGGTGGTCAGCCTGCTCGGCCGCAACGGCGTCGGCCGCTCCACTACCGTCAAGGCGATCATGGGCGAGGTGCCGCCGCACGGCACCATCCTGTTCAAAGGCAAGAACATCGCCGGCCTGCCGAGCTACAAGATCGCGCATCTCGGACTCGGCTACGTGCCCGAGCATCGCGATATCTTCCCCGGCCTGACCGTCCGGCAGAACTTGATGCTCGGCGTCAAGAACCCGCGCAACCCGGGCAAATGGCGGCTCGAGGACATGCTCGACATGTTCTCCAACCTGAAGGAACGCGCCGACACGCCGGCCGGCGTGCTGTCCGGCGGCGAGAAGCAGATGCTGACGATCTGCCGCACACTGATGGGCGATCCCGAGCTGGTGATGATCGACGAGCCGACCGAAGGGCTGGCGCCGCTGATCGTGCAGCAGGTCGGCGATCTGATCGCCGAAATCGCCCGCCGCGGCGTCGCCATCCTGCTGGTCGAGCAGAAGCTGTCGATCGCAATGCGGATCTCGCACCGGGTCTATGTGATGGGCCACGGCAAGATCGTATTCGAAGGCACTCCCGACGACCTCAAGAGCAACGCCGCCGTCCGCAAGGAATGGCTGGAGGTGTGAGCCGCCGACCACCCCCGAGGCGCTGAATCTGCTCGCGAGATCGCGCTTGACTTCGAGCGCGCTCTAACCTGTAGCAACAGGGCGTCGTGACGGACAGAGCAGGCCATGAAGATCGGGGATCTCGCCAAGCGGACCGGACTGACGGCTCACACGCTGCGCTATTACGAGCGCATCGGGCTGTTGCCGCGCGCATTGCGCGATACCTCGGGGCAGCGTGACTACGACGCCTCGATCCTGACATGGATCGCGTTTCTCGGTCGCCTGAAGACCACCGGGATGCCGATCCGGGATATGCTGCGCTACGCCAAACTCCGCTCCCGCGGGGCTGCCACCGAAGACGCGCGTCGCGTCCTGTTACAGCAGCACCGCGAAAAGGTGCAGGCGCATATCGCCGAACTTCAGGCCTGCCTGACCGTCCTCGACACCAAGATCGCCGGCTATGCGGCCGGCGCCAGCAAGGTGGAGATCGACGATGACGCAACAGCTATCCGACCCGCGCGAACGGTTCGAACGCGGCCTGCGCGCGCTCGCGGCAATTGACGGCGAGGCCGGCCACAAGGTGGTCGACGCTTTGGCTGATATCGCACCGGACTTCGCCACGTACCTGATCGAGTTTCCGTTCGGCGACATCTACAACCGCCCCGGCCTCGACCTGCGCGCCCGAGAGATCGCAACCATCGCGGCGCTGACCGCCATGGGCAATGCCGTGCCACAACTCAAAGTCCACATCGAGGCCGGCCTGAATGTCGGGCTGAGCCGCGACGAGGTCACCGAGATCATCATACAGATGGCGGTCTATGCCGGCTTTCCGGCCGCGCTGAACGGCCTGTTCGCCGCCAAGGAAGTATTCGCCGCCCGCTCGCAGTAGCGGCGACTCGCCGCGAGCTGGCGGTGCGAGCTCGCAATCGGCCCTGCCCGAGGGACGGCTGCGCAGGGGCGCCATCCGCTTTCCAAAACGATCCTTTCCGGACTACGATCATGGAAGGCAAGCTACGCCATCCACCGACCGTGAGCCTGAATGCTGCCCGCACCTTTGACGCGAATCACCGGCTGGTTTCGCGCCTATGCCGACAATCCCGATCCGCTCGCCGCTACCGGCAATCTGGTGGCGCTGGTTCTGGCCAGCAACGGGCCATTCTATCCGCTCTACGTCGCCCTCGTCGCCGGCAGCGGCGGGATGCCGTGGCTGTTGCTGACGCTGCTGTCGTTTCCGTGCTTCCTGGCGGTGCCGGCGCTCGCCCGCATCCACTCGCAGCTCGGTCGGATCACCTTGTCGCTGATCGCGACCGGGAACACGGTGTTCTGCACCTGGCTGCTCGGCGCTCCGTCCGGCGTCGAACTGTTTCTGTTGCCGTGCGCCATGCTCGCCAGCGTACTGTTTCGTCCCAACGAGCGGCTGATCATGCTGCCGCTGGCCGGGCTTCCCGTCGCAGCCTACCTGCTGCTGCACGACCGCTACGGCCCTCCACCGCACATCTATCAGGCCGCAGAATACGCCGGGCTGTTTTCGATGAACGCGTTCAGCGCCGCGATGATCTCGATTTTCATCGGCATGGTGTTCGCGCGACTGTTCAGAGAACCGGCCACCTCGCCATCCGACGTTTGACGTCGCTCGATCGGTCGAGGAGACCGGAGGGACGTTTTGCCTTATCGCTGCCGGTGCGGCCATGCTATCGGGTGACCGAGGCGGTCGGGACTCGCTCGGATGACCACCAGACCTCGCTGGAGGTCTCGATGATCGATGCCGTAGGGCAGAAACGGACAGCCGATCGCCCGGCGGCAATGCCGGGTCCGGACAACGCGACGCCCCCTGCGCCCGGCAACGCCCCACGCGCCGGGCGCGACTGGCTGGATATCGCGACGTTCCTGATCGTGCTGGCAGCGGCGGCCGGGATCGCCGCTCTGATGTTCGCGCAGTACTATTCGGCACCCGACCTGTTGTGGCGCGGCTTCCACCACGACCGCAATTCGCACTACAGCTTTGGGCTCGATCTGGCGCTGGCGGTCCGCAGCTTCGACCCGGCTTGGTTCTTCGGCGAGCTCGAAAAGGCCAAGGTGTGGCCGCCGCTTCACGGCCTGATGCTCAGCGCCGTCCTGCTGATCGGCGGCATCGACCACCGGCTCGGCATCGTGCCGAGCCTGATCGGCTGGGTCATGACGATCGCCTTCGTCTGGCTGATCGCGCGGCGGCCGTTCACCGACCGCACCAGCGGCTTGTTCGCCGCCATGATCGCCGCGATCTTCACCGCCGCCAGCCCGACTTTCCGCCTGATCAGTGCCGACGTCATGCTGGAGGGGCTGGGCGCCGGACTGTCTGCTGCCGGGCTTTGGGCGTATCTGCGCGCCGAGGCGAAGCCGGATTCGCGCGGGCGCTGGCGGCTGCTGGCGCTGATCCTGACTCTGCTGTTCTTTCACAAGGGCAATTACTGGGGACTGCTGATCGCACCGCTGGCGATCGCCTATGCCAGCGAGCATTGGTCGCGGATCGTCGCTGCGGCGCGGCCGGTCTGGGCGGCCACCCGCGGCCGGGCGGTGCTGAAGGCGACTGCCGGCTCGCCGCTGCTGATCCTCGCCGCGGCGGTCGCCGGCCTGGTGGCTTTCCTGTACGCCCGCGGGCCGACCACGCTGGAGCTGTTCGGCCGCTCGGTGTCGCTGTATCCGCCGGAGAATCTGCTCACCGCCGCCTATGCGCTGGTGTTCCTATGGTGGTCGCTCACCTGGTGGCGGCATCGCGCCGCGATCGACCGGACACTCGGTGTGGCAGGTCGGGCGGTGCTGTACTGGCACCTGACACCGGTCGCGATCTCGTTCCTGCTGCCGCACAGGCTGTCGAAATTTCTGTGGTTCGTCGGCCCCGCCAACAACACCGATCCCAATTCCGGACCCTGGCAGGGTCTGCAATTCTACGCGACGGTGTTCGCCGACGGCTTCCATCAAGCGCACTGGCTCGCGGCCGTGGCCATCGTGCTGGCGCTGGTCGGCACGATCGCGATTCCGAGGCTGACGCCCGGCGCCCGCGCAGTGTTCCTGTTCGCGCTGCTGGCCTGGATCGGCGTCATCATCCATCCGCAGCACCAGGGACGGTTCATGTCGACCTGGGTTTTCGCAGTGTGGATCTGTGCCGGCGTCGGCGCGGGCGTGCTGCTGTCGCTGACGGGCCGCTGGCTGTCGCCGCTGCGGCGCGGTGCAATTGCGGCCGTGCTGACGATCGGGCTGCTGACCGTCCATCTGGTGACCCCGGTGCCGAAGGCCGGCGCGGCCTACGCACTGCAGGACGCCGTCGGCCCCAGCGATCTCGAGCTGATCCGCCCCTACCTGGCCGAACTCGACGGCGCCCATGAGGTGGCGGTGTTCACCACTTTTGGAATGAGCAAGCTGTTCGCCTGGGTGCTGCGCGAGCGCTGCCGCTGCCACATGCTGGTGCCGGATCCTTTCCTGGCCGGCGTTGCCTCGCGCGAAGCCGCCCGCGACGCGATGGCCGAACGGATCGCACAGTCGACCGCCGATGTCGTCGTGATCATCGATGCGCCCCGCAGCCGAGACGAAAGCCCATCGTTCGGCTGGGTCCACGCCAAGATGGTCGGCATCGTCGACGCGATGGCCGACCAGACCCGCTACCTCCGCGGCAACAGCTACGCACTGCCGATCGGCGACGCCACGGCGACGATCTGGCGCCGCCGCTGAGCCATCGCCGGATTGCTGCGGTGCGACAAGGATCGTCTCACAGCCGTCTCGGGCGACGGATCCGATCAGTTATCGGGCTCGCACGGTAACAATAGGCGGTTTTGTCCGCAGGCTTGCGTCAAGTCCCTCTTTCCAAACTCAAATAGTCGAATATCGTCGCTGTGCCGGCCAAGCTAGGCTTTGGCCAGCGGCAGCAACGCCTGACAACAAGGCGTGCCTCGAGGAACGCTACGGTATCTGGAATAGGCGCGAGCAACGCGCCGGCCGATGCCGGGGAGGAAACCTGGCTTTGGAACACGCATTGGAAGTGCGCAATGTCTCCTTGCGCTTCGGCGGCGTCCGCGCGCTGAGCGAGGTGAGCTTTGCGGTCAATCACGGCGAACTGTTCTCCATCATCGGACCGAACGGCGCCGGCAAGACCTCCGTGGTCAATTGCATCTCGGGCCGCTATCAGCCGAGCGAAGGCCAACTCTTCTATCACGGCCGCGACATAACCGGCCTGAAGCCGAACGCCCGCGCGTCGCTCGGGATCGGGCGCACCTTCCAGAATCTCGCGCTGTTTCACCACATGAGCGTGCTCGACAACATCATGGTCGGGCGCCACCACCTTCTGAAGAACAACTTCCTCACCGGCGCGCTGTACTGGTTCGGCGCCCGCCGCGAGGAGCTCGCGCACCGCGAAAAGGTCGAGGAGATCATCGACTTTCTCGACCTGCAGTCGGTGCGCAAGGCGACCGCCGGCACGCTCTCTTATGGCCTGCGCAAGCGCGTCGAGCTGGCCCGCGCGATGGCGCTGGAGCCGAAGCTGATCCTGCTCGACGAGCCGATGGCCGGCATGAACTTCGAAGAGAAGGAGGACATGGCCCGCTACATCGTCGACCTCAACGAAGAGTTCGGCATGACGGTGGTGATGATCGAACACGACATGGGCGTGGTGATGGACATCTCCAACCGCGTCGTTGTGCTGGATTTCGGCCGCAAGATCGCCGAGGGCGACCCCGCCGAGGTGCTGGCCGATCCGCACGTCAGGCGCGCCTATCTCGGCGAAGAAGACGAGGTGCTGGTCGATCCCGACGACGCCCCGGACCATCCGCCTGCCAAGGAGCGCGTGGCATGATGGACTATGCCGGCCGCGTCGCTTCCGCCGACACCTTTCCGAAACTGCTCCGCCTCAACGCCCGCCAGTTCGGGGACGACATCGCGCTTCGCGAGAAGGATCTCGGGCTGTGGCGGGTGGTCACCTGGTCCGACTATCAGTCACGCGTCCACGACTTCGCGCTCGGGATGGTCGAGCTCGGGCTCGGCCGCGGCGACGTGATCGGCATCATCGGCGACAACCGGCCCGACTGGGTCGCCGCCGAAATCGCCAGCCACGCGATCGGCGCGATGAGCCTCGGCCTGTATCGCGACGTGCTCGATGAAGAGGCAGAGTACCTGCTCAACTACGGCGAGGCCAAGCTGGTGTTCGCCGAGGACGAGGAGCAGGTCGACAAACTGCTCGGCCTCGCCGACCGCGCGCCGCATCTGAAGCACATTGTCTATTCCGATCCGCGGGGAATGCGGAAATACGACGATCCGCGGCTGCTGCCGGCCGACAAGCTCGCCGAGCTGGGCCGCGACCGGGCCGGGCGCGAGCCCGGGCTGTACGACCGGCTGGTCGACGCCACCCAGGGCGAGGACGTCGCGATCCTGTGCACCACTTCGGGCACCACCGCGCATCCCAAGCTGGCGATGCTGGCGGCGGGCCGGGTGCTGAAGCACTGCGCGACCTATCTGTCGTTCGACCCCAAGGGGCCGGACGACGAATACGTTTCGGTGCTGCCGCTGCCGTGGATCATGGAGCAGGTCTACGCGCTCGGCAAAGGGCTGCTGTGCCGGATGAAGGTCAACTTCGTCGAAGAGCCCGACACCATGATGAACGATTTCCGCGAAATCGCGCCGACCTTCGTGCTGTTCGCGCCGCGGGTGTGGGAAGGCATTGCGGCGGATGTGCGGGCGCGGGTGATGGACGCCTCGCCGCTGAAGCAGAAGCTCTACGAGGCCGGGATGAAAGCCGGCCTCGCGGCGCTGGAGAACGGCCGGCACTCGGCGTTTGCCGACGCCGTGCTGTTCCGCGCGCTGCGCGACCGGCTCGGCTTCACGCGGCTGCGCTCGGCCGCGACCGGCGGCGCCGCGCTGGGACCGGACACGTTCCGGTTCTTCCGAGCCATGGGCGTGCCGCTGCGCACGCTGTACGGCCAGACCGAGCTGCTCGGCGCCTACACGCTGCACAGGCCGGATGCGGTCGATCCCGACACCACCGGCGTCCCGATGGGCGCGGAAATCGAGATCAAGATCGAGAACCCGGACGTCCAGGGCATCGGCGAAGTCGTGGTCCGCCACCCCAACATGTTCATCGGCTACTACAAGAACCCGGAAGCCTCGACCGCCGACATCAAGGACGGCTGGATGCAGTCCGGCGACGCCGGCTATTTCAACGCGAGCGGCCAGCTCGTCATCATCGACCGCATCAAAGACCTCGCCGAACTGTCGCATGGCGAGCGGTTCTCGCCGCAATACATCGAGAACAAGCTGAAATTCTCGCCCTACGTCGCCGAAGCGGTGATCCTCGGTGCCGGCCGCGACATGCTGGCGGCGATGATCTGCATCCGCTACTCGATAATCTCGAAATGGGCGGAGAAGAAGCGGATCGCCTTCACCACCTATTCCGACCTCGCCTCCCGCCCCGAGGTGTACGAGCTGCTGCGCCGCGAGGTCGAGACCGTCAACGCCACCCTGCCGCCGGCGCAGCGGATCGCCCGGTTCCTGCTGCTCTACAAGGAGCTCGACGCCGACGACGGCGAACTGACCCGCACCCGCAAGGTCCGCCGCAGCGTGATCAACGACAAATACGCCGACATCATCGACGGCATCTACGGCGGCAGGAGCGACATTCCGGTCGACACCACCATCCAGTTCCAGGACGGCACCACGCAGCGCATCCGGACGTCGCTGAAGGTGGTGGATCTGGGCCACGCAACTGTGCATGCGGAGGCGGCGGAATGACACGCGCCCCCACCGCCGTCATGGCCGGGCTTGTCCCGGCCATCCACGCCTGGGCCACGCAGCAAAACGTGGATACCCGGGACGAGCCCGGGCATGACGGGGTGAGGCCAGACCAAAAAGCCAGCGCGCGCTCTCGCAGCGCGATCATCGCTTCATTGCGGGCTGAGGCGCCCATAACTGCGCCCTCTCCCCTTGTGGGAGAGGGCAGCGCAGGCGCCCGCCACACGATCAGCCGGGTGAGGGATCGAGCGCAGTATCCCCTCACCCGCCCTCGCCGCGCTCGGGCACCCTCTCCCACAAGGGGAGAGGGAAAGATGGCATTCCTCGCTGGTGGTAACGCGGCATGAACTCACACCTCCTCATCCAGCTTCTCGTCAACGGTCTCGTCGTCGGCACGCTGTACGGCGTCGTCGCGATGAGTTTCGTGCTGATCTACAAGGCCACACAGGTGGTCAATTTCGCGCAGGGCGAACTCCTGCTGATCGGCGCCTGGGTGTGCTGGGCGCTGCTCGCCAAGTATCAGATCCCGTTCTGGCTCGGCATGCCGCTGACGCTGGTGTTCATGTTCGTATTCGGCATCGCGATCCAGATCGTGGTGTTGCGGCCGATGATCGGCGAGCCGATCATCTCGGTGATCATGGTGACGATCGCGCTGTCGACCGTGTTCCAGGCGGCGCTGAAATGGATCTTCGGCACCAGCCCGCAGCCGTTCCCGCAAGTGTTCACCACCCAGTCGGTGTCGTTCGCCGGCTTCCAGTTGCAGACCGTCTATGTGATGAGCCTGGTGGTGTCGGTCGCGATGATGATCGGCATGGCGTGGTTCTTCAAAGTGTCGAAATACGGCCTGGCGATGCGCGCCACCGCGTTCAACCAGCAGGTCGCGCAATCGCTCGGCATCTCGGTCAAGAGCGTGTTCGCGATGGCCTGGGCGATCTCGGCGACGGTGTCGGCCGTCGCCGGCGTGGTGGTCGCCGTGGTCAACGGCGTGTCCTCGGGCCTGTCCGCCTACGGCATCAAGGTGTTTCCGGCGGCGATCCTCGGCGGACTCGATTCGATCGGCGGCGCCGTGCTCGGCGGCATCATCATCGGCCTTCTGGAAAACATCGCCCAGTATATCGACAGCGAATATCTGCACTGGGGCAATCTCTACGAAATCGCGCCGTTCTACGTGCTGATCATCATCCTGATGATCAAGCCCTACGGCCTGTTCGGCACCAAGGACATCGAGCGCATTTGACATGGCAAGCCCGTCACTGATTCCCGCCGGCGATTTCCGCACCAGCTACGCGGCCGACACCACGATCTTCCCGACCCGCACCAGTCGCAACGCCGCGATCCTCGGCATCGTGCTGGTGTGTTTCGCGCCGTTCGTGCTGACCGGCTACTGGCTCAGCATTCTGATCCAGATCGGCATCTTCGGCATCGCCGCGCTCGGACTGAACATTCTGGTCGGATTCACCGGCCAGATCTCGATCGGCCACGCCGCGTTCTTCCTGCTCGGGGCCTACACCTCGGCGTATCTCAACAACCACTTTCCGATTCCCGTGTTCTTCGCGATTCCGCTCGCCGGCGTGATCACCGCACTGGTCGGCCTCGTCTTCGGCTTGCCGGCGGCCCGGCTGAAGGGGCTGTATCTCGTCATCGCGACGCTGGCGGCGCAATACATCCTGATCGACTTCTTCTCCCGCGCCGAATGGTTCACCGGCGGCTCGGTGCCGGCGATGGCCAATCCGTTCTCGCTGTTCGGCTACGAGCTGCGCGGCGACAAGCAGTATTTCTACGTCGTGCTGGCGTATCTGCTGGTCAGCTATATCCTGGTGACCAATCTGATGCGCAGCCGCGACGGAAGAGCGCTGGTGGCGGTCCGCGACCATTATCTCTCGGCCGAGATCATGGGGATCAATCTCACCAAATATCGCACGCTGTCGTTCGGGCTGGCCGCGTTCTTCGCAGGCATCGGTGGCGCGCTGTACGGCCACTATCAGATGGTGGTGTCCAACGAAGGCTTCGGCATCGAACGTTCGATTCTGTTCCTGGCGATGATCATCATCGGCGGCATCGGCTCGATCTCGGGCACGCTGATGGGCACCGCCTTCGTGGTGTTGTTGCCGGAGACGATGGAGTGGCTCAGCGAGGCGCTGAAAGGCGGCGCGATCGACCGCGCGCTGCAGCTCAACACCAACCTGACCTTCCTGCGCGAGATCGCGATCGGCCTGATCATCATCGCGTTCCTGGTGTTCGAGCCCGATGGGCTGGCGCATCGCTGGCGGCAGATCAAGGCGTACTGGAAACTCTACCCCTTCTCGCATTGAGGTTGGCGCAGGGGAACAACAACAAGACCTCGACCAAAACGATCGGAGGACAACCAAGATGAACATCAAGACACTGCTCGGCACCGCCTCGCTGGCGCTGATGCTCGCCGGAGCGTCTGCGACCGCCCAGGCGCAGATCGCGATCGGCCACCTCGCCGATTATTCCGGCGGCACTTCGGACGTCGGCACGCCCTACGGCCAGGCCGTCGCCGACACCTTCGCCTGGGTCAACAAGAACGGTGGCATCGGCGGCAAGCAGCTCAATGTCGACACCAACGACTACGGATACCAGGTGCCGCGCGCGATCGCGCTCTACAAAAAGTGGTCCGGCGGCGACAAGGTCGCGGCGATCATGGGCTGGGGCACGGCCGATACCGAGGCGCTGACCGGCTTCCTCGCCAACGACAAGATCCCCGATATGTCCGGCTCCTACGCCGCGGCATTGACTGATCCCGAAGGCAGCAGCGGCAAGGCCAAGCCGGCGCCCTACAACTTCTTCTACGGTCCGTCCTACTCCGACGCGCTGCGCGCCGAGCTGATGTGGGCGGCGGAGGACTGGAAGGCCAAGGGCAAGCCGGGCGCACCGAAATTCGTCCATATGGGCGCCAATCACCCCTACCCCAACGCCCCGAAGGCCGCCGGCGAAGCGATGGCCAAGGAGCTCGGTTTCGAAGTGCTGCCGCCGCTGGTGTTCGCGCTGGCGCCGGGCGACTACAGCGCGCAGTGCCTATCCTTGAAGAGCTCGGGCGCCAACTACGCCTATCTCGGCAACCTGTCTCTTATACACCTCTGACCCCTCC
>NZ_QPFS01000128.1:0-13419 GCF_010906995.1 Rhodopseudomonas sp. WA056
CATCGGCAGCGCAGTGTCGTACTTCTACGTCACCCTGCCGCCGGGGATCACTCCGGCGGGGCACTGCATTCTGGCGGCGAACAACGTCAGTACCAACGTCCTGATGGTGGCATCGGCGGCGGCGGGGTCTGGTATCATCGTGTTTACGAGGTTTGATAATAGCGGTATCGGAGTGGCGTCTGGGCAGACGGTTGCTGCGACTGGAATCGTCGAAATTGCTTGATTTTCAGAATACTAAGCCACCATTGCGGGTTGGCCTGCGAAGTAAACAGTACGTCCGGAGTAGCGGATTGCTCGTCTCTTTCCGCTCACGAGGCGAACGCCGATTTCGTACTCTCCCGCGGGCAGATGGCGGCCGTTCAGTGAGAACGAAAAGCCGCTCTTTACAAGATTCCGACCGAGAGCTTCAGCTACATCTGGTCGCGATACCTGTTCTGCATCGAAGAAGGTGCGCTTATTGTTTGATAGCGATTTCAACACAACGAAAATCTTCTCTGGCACTTGCCCGCCCGCCAAGTATGCCCATCCGTGAACCACGACGTCGTTACCCCCTTCAAGGAGGTCGATTGAGTACTTGATGGCCTCCTTGGGCTGTCGAGCAATCTCAATAAATTGGTTCGTAAAGTCAGTTACAGAGCTGTTTGGCGAGTCTACTCTTATCCCGACTTGATAACGACCGAATGGCAGTCGTCTTCCGCTCGGATGCAGGGAGAACCCACATTCCGCCAAACCCGGTTGCGCCAGAGCGTCAGCTACGTCCGGGCGACTTATTGGATTCGTCTCGAACTGGAAGCGTTTGTTGTGGCCATCCTTTTTGAGGACGATCGATACTTTCCCAACTTGATGCCCTGATTTGATGAATGCCCATCCGAAAGCAGAGATTCCATTCTCGTCAGTTGTCAATGAATCGAAGTAATAATCAATCGGGTTGATTTTGTCGTAGAAGTCCTGGAAAGTCGAGAAGCTAACACCTTGCTTCTTGAGGCGGTCCGACCTCAGGATGCTAATGAAGTCTTGGTGTTCAGGGTGGGAAGTGCCAAAGACATCGGCCTTCTCGAACTTTGCGGGGTCGGTGTAGACGCCGTATGGAAATAGCCTTTGAAATATGACGCCATCGACTGCAAGGCGTTGACCAAGCTCAACAAAATCTTCCATTTCTCGGAAGTTTTCGGCCTGTACTACGCACTGTATCAAGAAGGTCGAGAATATGCCCCTTTGACGCAGTGTCGATATAAATTCCAGATTCTTCATGAGTTTGTCGAAATCGCCAAGCTTTCTCACCTTTGAGTAAGTGTCTCTGTTTGCTGCATCAACCGAAACGCTGATGCTGCCAAACATTGAGTGTAGATGTTCGTAGCTGGCCCATGTCTGAGGAGTTAGAAGAGCTGCGTTTGTTATGAGGTCGATTGTCAGGTCGGGTGAGTTTTCCTTACAAACGAGCTTCAGTAATTTTCTGTAGTGGCGACTGAAGAATGGGTCTCCATATCCTGAGACCGAAAGTCGCTTGGATTTGCTTAGCAACTCAAGGAGGTATGGAAAGCGCTGATCTAGTTGTTCAGTAGCAATTTTCGGATGGGCGATCAGTTCGCTGCGGCAGCTTGGACAGGCGAGGTTGCAGCTCGCGTCGTGTTCGAACACAAGTTCAAGGCCGTGTGGTTCGATTTTGACGAGGTTTTGCTCGATGATTTGGGCAATGCGAGTGTCTTCAATAGCTGCCTCTTCTCGAGTGGGAAGCGATCCGCCGACGATGAAAGAGCAGCTTGTCTTGTCGCAATAGGTGAATGCTCCACTTAGAATGGATTTGCGAAACTCGATCGATGATTTTGAGTTCCAATCAAATATTTGGTCATCGATTGAGCCAGCCCGCAGGGGGCTGAATGCTAGGCAGCAGTGATGTGTCTCTCCTGACTGGTTCGTGTAGAGTTTTGAGAATGGATAAGAACAAAAACGTCCCAACACTTGATCGTGGTTGAATTGTCCTGCTTTCCCAGAGAGTTCGTCGCAGTATAGTTGTGCGACTAGATTGATATTGCAGAGGTGTTTGGCGGCTCTAAAACTGGAGAGTGCCTTAACGTGGCGTCCGGCTACCAGATGAAGAAAACCGCGCCATAAATTAAGGAGTGCGCCGACTCGATTGGGATTGCGATGGATTGTGATCTGAGTCTTTTCATTCTCTGCTAATTTGTCGACTACTCGGAACCCGGCGGACATGCCGTGAGATGAGCAGATTAAATACAGAAGTAATTGACCAATAGAAAATTCTGGATCGTCATCGTTCTCAACAACAGGGTTAACCTTCCTGTGTTGTTCGAAATCTTGCGTCATGGCGCGTGATGCCATGAAGTCGGCCATACAAGCGGTGAATTCTGAGGCCAAGCCTGGAATGTCCGCTGACTGACTGTGATGACGCGCCCGGACCTTAGTGAGTCGATCGAGGCACTGGTCGTGAATCGTAGACAGTCTGGTTAGGTGATTTGTGAGGCGGGAGTTCATCAAAGGATTTCTGATGAAATCCTCATTCTCAAGGAATTTGTCCCTCGCGGTCCTCCGGCTCGATGGATGTTGCCGGCGACTCTTTGTTCTATTGAATTCGTTTCGGTAGTTGGCGATTTGGTGTTCGCTAACCGAATTGCTCAAGTACAAATGTTCGGCAACCACAAAAGCCTCCGCGCGGGCAATGAGACGAAAAACTGTCGTCTCCGAATCCTCTTCGAAAATGCGATCGCATAATACTGATTTCGGGTGCCCAATAGCAATTGTCGCATAGTTTGTTGTGACGATGTATTAGATGTTTGTGGTATCTATGTAGCTGTTAGGTATTTTTGGACCGCTCTTCATTGGTATCTAGTTCTGGGGGGCGGGTTGCGTATCGGCGAAGATGGGGACGTTGTCGGACTGCTGTCCGACATGATCATCCCTCGCGCTCCTTTCCATCTCTCACTCATCACCAACCGGCGTGCGTCGTCGTTTCGGCGGGCGCCGTGGCGGAGGTTTTGGCATGTCCGATTTCGGAACCGAGTTGATCCGGCTGTGGCCGGACGGCGATCGGAAGATCGCCGGGCTGCGCGCCGGGATGATCGCTTCGGCCGACGAGGTGTTCGCTCGCCACGGTATCGATACGCCGCTGCTGGTCGCGCATGTGATGGCGCAGGTCAGCCACGAATGCGGGGCAGGGCGCGACGTGGTCGAGAACCTGAACTACACGGCGGCGCGGATGATGCAGGTGTGGCCGTCGCGGTTTCCGACGCCGGCCAGCGCGGCGCCTTACGCGCACAATCCGGAGGCGCTCGCCGCCAAAGTCTACAACGGGCGGATGGGCAACGCGCCGGGCTCGGCCGACGGCTGGACCTATCGGGGCCGCGGCGCGGTGCAGACCACCGGGCGCGACGGCTATGCCCGGCTCGCCCGGGTGACCGGGCTCGACCTCGTCCGCCGGCCCGACCTCGTCAACGATCCGCGGCATTTCCTCGCCTGCGGCGTCGCCGATTTCGTCGCCTGCGGCTGCCTGCCGTTCGCCCGCGCCGACGATGTCGTCGGCGTCACCCGACGGTTGAACGGCGGCGCCATCGGCCTCGCCGCACGCAAGGCGTGGCTGGCGCGCTGGAAGGCGGCGCTGGGCGATGCGCCGGTCATCGCCGCCTCGCCGCCGCTCGCGCCGGAGCTGCCGACGTCGCCGCCGCAGCAGCCGCAGCAGCAGCAGCGGCCGTCGCGGCTCGCCACCTTCATCGCCGCGCTGGCCGCGGCCCTCAAGAGGAGCTGACCATGGATTGGAGCGATCTCGCCAAACAGGTGATCGGGCTCGGCGCGCCGATGCTCGGCACCGCTCTCGGCGGCCCGCTCGGCGGCGCCGCCGGCAAGATCCTGTCCGAAGCCCTCGGCGCGCCGGCGCCGACACCGGATGCGGTGCAGGCGACGTTGCCGCAGGCGGCGCCGGACCGGATCGCCGAGGCCGAAGCGCGCTGGTGCGAGGCGATCCGCGCCGAAGCCGAGACCCAGCGCGTCGCGATCACCGAGACCCAGGCGACGATCCGCGCCGAGATCGCCGCCAGCGATCCGGTGCAGCGCTGGTGGCGGCCGGCCTATGCGTTCGAACTGACCGCCGAATGCGGCGCGCTGTGGGCGGTGCTGGTGCATGAATTCTGGACCGGCGACGTCGCCACCATCAACGCGCTGGTCGGCGCCACCACGCTCCTGGTCGCCTATTGGGGTTTCCGATTCGGCGTGCTAGGCGTCTATGTCAGCGGCCGGACCCGCGAAAAGGTCTGCGCCGCCACCGGGCAGGACGGCCCGAGCGTGATCGACAGGCTGGTCAAAGCGGTCGTGAAGAAAAAGTAATCCGGCGCGCGCGCCGTCGTTCACCGCGCATTCACCCCGCCGCCGCTCATCTTCACATCCGTCACGCCGTCAGGCGTCAGGCCGTCAGCGTTCGCTGTCCGTACAACTAACCACCGGAGTCGAAGGTGCGTCTGCTCGTCGTCGAAGATGACCCCGATCTCAACCGCCAGCTCACCACCGCGCTGACCGACGCCGGTTACGTCGTCGACCGCGCCTTCGACGGCGAGGAGGGGCACTTCCTCGGCGACACCGAGCCCTACGACGCGGTGGTGCTCGACATCGGCCTGCCGAAGATGGACGGCATCTCGGTGCTGGAGGCGTGGCGGCGCAACAGCCGGGCGATGCCGGTGCTGATCCTGACCGCGCGCGACCGCTGGAGCGACAAGGTGCAGGGCTTCGACGCCGGCGCCGACGACTACGTCGCCAAGCCGTTTCACCTCGAAGAGGTGCTGGCGCGGATCCGGGCGCTGCTGCGGCGGAGCGCCGGCCACGCCCAGTCCGAACTGAGCTGCGGTCCGGTGGTGCTCGACACCCGCACCGGCCGGGTCAGCGCCAATGGCAATCCGGTCAAGCTGACCAGCCACGAATATCGGCTGCTCGCCTATCTGATGCACCACTCCGGCCGGGTGGTGTCGCGTACCGAACTGGTCGAGCATCTGTACGACCAGGATTTCGACCGCGACAGCAATACGATCGAAGTGTTCGTCGGCCGCATCCGCAAGAAGCTCGGCGTCGACATCATCCAGACCGTGCGCGGGCTCGGCTATCTGCTGTCGCCGCCGGCCGCGGACGCGCATTAGCGCGCCGGCGACGCGGTGCCCGCCAAACCCTCCCGCCGCGGCAGCTCGCTCGCCACCCGGCTGTTCCTGTCCGCCACCGCCTGGGTGGTGGTGATCCTGGCGATTACCGGCATCGTGCTGTCGTCGGTGTATCGCGGCGCCTCGGAGCGGGCGTTCGATCGCCGGCTCAATCTCTATCTCCGCACCATCATCGCCGAGGTCGCGACCCCCGACGCCACCCAGGAGGCGTTCCAATCGATCGGCGAGCCGCTGTTCGATCTGCCGCTGTCGGGCTGGTATTGGCAGGTGGTCCGCACCGACGGCGACAAGCCGGAGACCCGCGCGTCGCGGTCGCTGTGGGACCGCAAGCTGCCCCGGCTCGAGGACCGCGGCATCGAACTCGGCCCCTCCGGCGTCCGCCACGGCTATGTCGACGGGCCGGAAGGTCAGACCCTGCGCATGGTCGAACGCCCGGTCGATCTCGGCCTCGACGGCAAGTTCGTCGTCACCGTCGCCGGCGACGCCACCGAGATCTTCGAAGAGACCCGCACCTTCGACTACTACCTCGCCGGCACCTTCCTGGCGCTGTCGATCGGGCTGGTGCTGACCACGATCTTCCAGGTCCGGTTCGGCCTGGCGCCGCTGAAACGGATTTCGGATTCGATCGCCGACGTCCGCTCCGGCCGCGCCGAGCGGCTGGAGGGCCGGTTCCCGGTCGAGATCGCGCCGCTGGCGCGCGAGACCAATGCGCTGATCGAAGCCAATCGCGAGATCGTCGAGCGCGCCCGCACCCATGTCGGCAATCTCGCCCACGGCCTCAAGACGCCGCTGTCGGTGCTGGTCAACGAGGCGAGCGCGCGGCCCGGTGATCCCTTGGCCGCCAAGGTGATGGAGCAGGCCGAGGTTATGCGCAGCCAGGTCACCCATCATCTGGAGCGCGCCCGGATCGCGGCGCGGCTGACGGTGATCGGCACCGTCACCGAGGTCGAACCGGTGATCGAGGCGCTGCGCCGGACCATGGAGAAGATCCACCGCGACCGCGCCATCGAGGTTCGTGCCGAGGTCGCCGCCGGTCTCAAGTTCCGCGGCGAGCGCCAGGATCTCGAGGAGATGGTCGGCAACCTGGTCGACAACGCCTGCAAATGGGCGGCCGGAAGGGTGTTCATCGCCGTCGCGGCGGAACCCGCCGACGAGGACGGCGGGCTGCCGAAGCTGCGGATCGTGGTCGACGACGACGGCTTCGGGCTGTCGGCCGAGCAGCGCGCGATCGTCGCCCGGCGCGGCAAGCGGCTCGACGAGAGCAAGCCCGGCTCCGGCCTCGGCCTCGCCATTGTGGTCGATCTGGCAGCGCTTTACGGCGGCGAATTGAAGCTCGACAACGCCCCGATCGGCGGACTCAGGGCCGAGCTGACCCTGCCTGCGGCATAACGTGCCGGCCGCTGCCACAGCGTCGCCAGATTTGCATCTTGTTTTCCTTAACGGTTATGGATGTAGGCTGAACGCCTTCGGGGAGCCGTTGGGGATGACGATGACGTTTCGGTGGGGCAAGTCGGTGTTGCTGCTCGCCGGCGCGCTGGCGCTGGCCGGATGCGACCGCACGTCGGGGCTGGTCGCCCGGGTGGATTCCTTCACCAGCACCGCGACCTCGGATTTCGGCCGCAATGACGGCAGCGCCGCGGTCGATGCCGCCGCGATGGGCGGTCTGATCGGGCCGAAGATCGGCGCGCTGCTGAATGCCGAAGACCGCCGGCTGGCCTATGCGGCCGAGCTGGAAGCGCTCGATCGCGGCGAATCCGGCGCCCCGGTGGCGTGGAAGAACGCCGCCTCCGGCCGCTACGGCAACATCGTGCCGGGGCCGGCCTATCTGAAACAGGGCGTCACCTGCCGCGGCTTCTCCCATGCGGTGACGGTCGGCCAGCAGATCGAAATCTCCCGCGGCACCGCCTGCCGCGCCCATGACGGCGTACCCTGGACGGCGCAGGGCTGAGGCGGAGGAGGCCATCCGCTGCGTGCTGGAAGGTGATGGTTTCCAGCACGTTGGCGGCATGACCGGCAGTTCCGGCGGAGCGTGAATGCGGTGACCTCGCCGGTCACCTCAACCCCTTCTTAATATCGCCGTGGCTATCTCTGGGGACAGCGCCGTGGCGCGACGGGCACCGTGCGACCGGTGCGCTGTTCGACGCGTGCGGACAGCCTGCAACCCCATGGGCGCATGAGCCAGACACCGACCGAAAAGCTGAGAGACTATCTCTCCCAGCTCCCGCCGCAGTCCCAGGCGCTGCTGATGCGGGAATTCGAGCGCGCGCTGGAGCGCGGCGACGACGTGGCGGTCGCCAGCTTCGTGCTGGAGGAGTTGCGCAAGATCGTCCGAGGCTCCGACGACGACAGCCGCCCCCGCAGCGACGATCCGGCGCGGCTGATGTTCCGGGTGCTGGAGCCGTTCCTGATCGATCCCAAGGAGACCCCGCGCCCGGGCCAGATCCGGCGCTCGTCGCTGACCTCGGTGTGGCAGTGGCTCGAGCGCGAGGGGATGCCCGATCAGATCCGCGAGTTCGAGGCGGCGCTGATCGGCCTGCGCGGCGCGCCGGCCTCCCAGGTCGAACAGCAGGTCCGCAAGCTGCAGCAGGCCGCCGCCGCCGCTATCGAGAAACTGATCAATCCCGAGGCCGGCGTCGACCGCCAGCGCATGATGTCGCGGGTCGGGCCGCCGTCGGTGATCGAGGATCTCGCCCCGATCGGCGCCGTGCTGAAGAACCGCGACGCGATCGACAGCTTCAACGGCAAGCTCTCCAGCAACCTGCGGGTGTTCGGCGACAGCCAGGTCAATTCGATGATCGCCGCGCTCAACGTGCCGGGCCTGCAGACGCCGATCCTGCTGCCGTTCGCGCTGACGCTGATCCTCGGCCATCTCAACCAGCCGTGGCAGATCGTGCGGCTGGCGATCAAGGTCGCCGGCTCCGACGACGAGATCAAGGTCGCGGCCACGCCCTACGGCGTTGCGGTCACCATGGCGGTTCAGGATCTGGCGCGGCTCACCGCCGATCTGCGCGAGGAGATCCGCCGCGGCCACTACGGCAACGTCGCCGAAAACCTGAAGGTGATCCACGACGGCGTTCGCGGTCTGCGCACCGAACTCGACATCCGCAGCGACTCGGCCTGGGGCAAGCAGCTCGCCGCGATCCGCGTTGAAATCTCCAACGCCGTGAAGTCGGAGATCGAGAGCGTACCCGGCCGGGTTCGCCGGCTGCTGCGCCAGCGTCCGGACAAGGACATCGCCAGCGGCGCCAAGCTCGACCAGATCGAGGTCGACGAGGCGGTGGCGCTGATCGATTTCGTCGCCGTGTGCCGCACCTATGCCAGCGAACTGGCGATCAACGAAGTGACGCAGCGGACCTATTCCGAGCTGCAGCAATATGTCGAGAAATCCACCGACGCGCTGGTGCAGTCGCTGCGCGGCTCCGACCCGCGGGTGAAGCCGTTCCGGCATCAGCAGGCACAGGCCGCGGTCCGGTTCTGCGAATTGCTGTTCAGCCAGGACTACGCCTCGCTGATGAGCCGCGCGGTCGAAAACGCCATGGTCGTGGTGGAACGCAAGCCGGCGGCGCGGGCGGGCTGAGCTCCCCTTTGATTCAAATCAAGTTTCGTCCCCTGCGGCGGCTTATCCGGTGCCGCAAATGTCAATTGCGGCTATCGTCCGACCATGGTGTAACCCGCCCGGCTTTTCGACCCGCCGGGCCGGTGCCGCGGCCCTTTAGTCCTCACCCCGGAATCCCGCTCGAATGGCGCTCTGGTTTGTGTTCGCGATGATGACGGCCGTAGCGGTGTTCGCCGTGCTTTGGCCGCTCGGGCGCAGCGTCAAGGCGCAGCGCGACGGCAGCGAGGCGGCGGTCTACAAGGACCAGCTCGCCGAGGTCGATCGCGACGCCGCGGTCGGGCTGATCGGCTCGTCCGAAGCCGCAGCCGCCAAGGTCGAGATCGGCCGCCGGCTGCTCGCCAGCGCCGAGACCGAACGCGCCACGCCGACCACGGCCCGGCCCGGGCCGCGCCGTGCGGTGGCGGTGCTCGCGCTGATCGGCCTGCCGGTGCTGGCGGCGGCGGTGTATCTGCCGCTCGGCTCGCCGACCCAGCCCGACGAGCCGCTATTCGCGCGCGCCAAGGCGCCGCCGAATTCGCAGCCGCTCGAGAACCTGGTGGCGCAGGTCGAGGCGCATCTGGAGAAGAACCCGACCGACGGCCGCGGCTGGACCGTGCTGGCGCCGGTGCTGGCCAAGACCGGCCGGTTCGCCGACGCCGCGCGCGCCTATCGCAATTCGATCACCTATGCGGGCGACACCGCCGATCGTCGCGCCGATCTCGGCGAGGTGCTGACCTCGGCGGCGGGCGGCGTGGTGACGGCGGACGCCAAGACCGAATTCGAACGCGCCGTCGCGCTCAATCCCGACGACGCCAAGGCGCGCTATTTCCTCGGCCTCGCCGCCGAGCAGGACGGCCGGCCGAAGGACGCCGCGACGATGTGGCGGGCGATGCTGGAGAAGGCGCCGGCCGATGCGCCGTGGCGGCCGATGTTGCAGGCCGAGCTCGCCCGCGTCGATGGCACTGCACAGCCGGCGACGCCGGAGAGCGTCGCCGCGGCGATGCAGAACATGAGCGAGGCCGATCGGGCCGCGATGATCCAGGGCATGGTCGGCAAGCTCGCCGCCAGGCTGAAGCAGAACGGCGACGACGTCGACGGCTGGCTGCGGCTGGTGCGCGCCTATATGGTGCTCGGCGACACCGAGAAGGCCAGGAACGCGCAGACCGAGGCGCGTCAGGCGGTGGCCGGCAAACCCGAGCGGCTGAAACAGCTCAACGACGGCCTCAGGAGCCTCGGGCTCGACGGCTGACGATCGCTGCACGAAAGATGTGGTTTTTCGACATCTTCGTCAGACAAAGACTCCGAAGCGGCGCGGTGGAGCGCCGCTTTCGAACATCCGGTAGAGGACGCCGAGGCGAACGGACCATGACGCGTAAACAGCGGCGGTTGTTGATGATCGGGGGCGCCGGGGTGGTGCTCGTGGTGGCTGTTGGGCTGGTGCTCAACGCGATGCGCGACTCCATCGTGTTCTTCTCGACCCCCAAGATGGTGGCGGAGCAGCAGATCGCCGCCGGCAAGCGGTTCCGGCTCGGCGGCGTGGTCGAGCCCGGCTCGCTGCAGCGCGGCGAGCAACTGAAGGTGTCGTTCAAGGTCACCGACGGCGGCGCGACGCTGCCGGTCGCCTACAAGGGCATCCTGCCCGACCTGTTCCGCGAAGGGCAGGGCGTGATCGCCGAAGGCGCGCTCGACGCCGCCGGCGTGTTCGAAGCCGACACCGTGCTGGCCAAGCACGACGAGAACTACATGCCCAAGGAAGTTGCCGACGCCTTGAAGAAGGACGGCCACTGGAAGGACGATTACGGCAAGAAGTCGCCTGATCAGGCCACGGCGGGGCAGGCCTCCGCCGACGCCGCGGAGGGCCGCAAATGATCGCCGAGGCCGGGCACTACGCACTCGTCCTGGCGCTCGCTCTGGCGCTGATCCAGTCCACCGTGCCGGTGCTCGGCGCGCGCCTCAACGACGGCGGCCTGATGAACGTCGCGCGCTCGACCGCGCTGGTGCAGTTCGTCTTCGTCGCCGCGTCGTTCGGCGCGCTGGTGTGGCTCAACGTCACCTCCGATTTCTCGGTGGTGAACGTCTACGAGAATTCGCACTCGATGAAGCCGCTGCTCTACAAGATCACCGGCGTGTGGGGAAACCACGAAGGCTCGATGCTGCTGTGGGTGGCGATCCTGGCGCTGTTCGGCGCGCTGGTCGCCGCGCTCGGCAGCAACCTGCCGCTGTCGCTGCGCGCCCACGTGCTGGCGGTGCAGGGCTGGATCGCGACCGCGTTCTATCTGTTCATCCTGATCACCTCGAACCCGTTCCTGCGGATTCCCAATCCGCCGATGGAAGGCCGCGATCTCAATCCGGTGCTGCAGGACATCGGTCTCGCGCTGCATCCGCCGCTGCTGTATCTCGGCTATGTCGGGTTCTCGATCTCGTTCTCGTTCGCCGCCGCGGCGCTGATCGAAGGCCGGCTCGACGCCGCCTGGGCGCGCTGGGTGCGGCCGTGGACGCTGATCGCCTGGGTCTGTCTCACCCTCGGCATCGCGATGGGGTCGTATTGGGCCTACTACGAACTCGGCTGGGGCGGCTGGTGGTTCTGGGACCCGGTCGAAAACGCCTCGCTGATGCCGTGGCTCGCCGGCATCGCGCTGCTGCATTCGGCGCTGGTGATGGAGAAGCGCAACGCGCTGAAGGTCTGGACCATCCTGCTGTCGATCCTGACGTTCTCGCTGTCGCTGCTCGGCACCTTTCTGGTCCGCTCCGGCGTGCTGACCTCGGTGCACGCCTTCGCCACCGATCCCAGCCGCGGCGTGTTCATCCTGGTGATCCTGTGCGTGTTCATCGGCGGCAGCCTGACGCTGTTCGCCTGGCGCGCCTCGGCGCTGAAGCAGGGCGGACTGTTCGCGCCGATCTCGCGCGAGGGCTCGCTGGTCCTGAACAACCTGTTCCTGACCACTGCCTGCGCCACGGTGTTCGTCGGCACGCTGTATCCGCTGGCGCTGGAAGTGCTGACCGGTGACAAGATCTCGGTCGGCGCGCCGTTCTTCAATCTCACCTTCGGTCCGCTGATGGTGCCGCTGCTGGTTGCGGTGCCGTTCGGGCCGCTGCTGGCCTGGAAGCGCGGCGATCTGGTCGCCGCGGCGCAGCGGCTGATCGCCGCCGGCGTGGTGGCGCTGCTGGCCGTCGCTTTCGTGTACGCCTGGGTCCATGGCGGCGCGGTGCTGGCGCCGCTGGCCATCGGCCTTGCGGTGTTCGTGATCATCGGCGCGCTGGTCGATATCGTCGAGCGCATCGGCCTGTTCCGCAATCCGCTGTCGATCTCGCTGCGCCGCGCCGCCGGCCTGCCGCGCTCGGCCTGGGGCACGATGTTCGCCCATGCGGCGCTCGGCGTGACGCTGATCGGCATCGTCTGCGAGAGCACCTGGAACACCGAATACATCGCCGCGATGAAGCCCGGCGACAGCACCAGGCTCGCCGGCTACGAATTCAAATTCGAGGGCGCCAATCAGCGCCAGGGGCCGAACTACCGCGAACTGCTGACGCGGTTCACCGTCACCGAGGGCGGCCGGCCGGTCGGCGTGATGACGCCGTCGAAACGCAGCTTCGTCACCCGCGGCACCTCGACCACCGAAGCAGCGCTGCTGACCCGCGGCCTCAGCCAGCTCTACGTCTCGCTCGGCGATCTCAACGATCAGGGCGCCGTGACGGTGCGGATGTATCACAAGCCGATGGTGCTGCTGATCTGGTTCGGCCCGCTCCTGATGGCGCTGGGCGGCGTCCTGTCGCTGTCCGATCGCCGGCTCCGGGTCGGCGCACCGAAGCCCGCCAAAGCGCCGCGCGCGCTGCAGCCGGCGGAGTAGGGTGGAGAGACCGATGCGGAAACTGATTGCCGCTCTGCTTATCGTGGCCGCGACGGCCTTCGCGGCCCCGCTGGCGCACGCGGTGCAGCCCGACGAGGTGATGGCCGATCCGGCCAAGGAGGCGCGGGCGCGTGAATTGTCGCGCGAACTGCGCTGCATGGTGTGTCAGAACCAGTCGATCGACGATTCCGACGCGACGCTGGCCAAGGATCTGCGCCTCCTGGTGCGCGAGCGGATCGCCGCCGGCGACAGCAACAGGCAGGTGATCGACTATCTGGTGGAGCGCTACGGCGAGTTCGTGCTGCTGAAGCCGCGGTTCGAGCTGCACACGCTGCTGCTGTGGCTGGTGCCGCCGCTGGTGCTGGTCGGCGGCGGGCTCGGGCTGTGGCTGCACATCCGCCGCCGCGGCCGCGACACCGCCCGCGTCGGCGAAGCCCCGAAGCCGCTCAGCGCCGACGAGCAGGCGCGGCTGGACAAGCTGCTGACAGAAGGCGCGGATCGGACGTGATCCGATCCGGTTCCGTTGCGCGCCGCTCGACTGTCAGAACGGTGTGATTTCCATCGGCAGCGGCTTGCCGGCTTTGTGTTGCGCGTAGGGCGCAATAGCGAAGCGTATTGCGCCGTCTCTGCGCCGCGCGGCGGATTACGCTGCGCTAATTGTACTGAGTCACAAGGTCGCGGGCCTGTGAGGCGGGACTCAAGTATCTATTGAGATTCAGATTTTGGCAGATGGAGGCGCCAAATGAGTCTCGATTTCGACGGCGGCAGTGAAGTACGGTTTGCGAGGTATGTGGCGGGGCTTGCGAGCGTGATCGGGCATGTG
>NZ_QPFS01000129.1:0-13307 GCF_010906995.1 Rhodopseudomonas sp. WA056
GCTCGGCGAAGCCGGAATCCGGGCCGGAGTTCTCGGTGCCGGCGACCGGATGCGCCGGGACGAAGTGAATGTCCTCCGGCAGATGCGGCGCCATCGCCCTGACCACTGCGCCCTTGACCGAGCCGACGTCGGAGACGATCGCGCCGTGCTGCAGATGCGGCGCGATCTCCTGGGCGACATCGCCGCAGGCGCCGACCGGAATGCACAGAATGACGAGATCGGCACCCTCGGCGGCTTCAGCGTTGCTTTCGACCACCCGGTCGACGATGCCGAGTTCGCGCACCCGCTCCCGGGTCTCTGCCGAGCGCGCGGTGGTGACGATCTCGCCGGCGAGGCCGAGCGACTTCGCGCCGCGCGCGATCGAACCGCCGATCAGGCCGAAGCCGATCAGCGCGACTTTGCGAAACATCGGCGCAGAATTCATGGCTGGCCCATGAACTCGCGCAAGTTTTCGAGCACCAGCGCGTTGGCTTCGTCGGTGCCGATGGTCATGCGCAGCGCATGCGGCAGGCCGTAATTGTTGAGCGCGCGCAGCACCAGGCCACGCTTGGTCAGGAACGCGTCGGCGTCCGCCGCGGTCTTGCCCCTGGTGGTCGGGAAGTGGATCAGCACGAAGTTGCACACGCTCGGCGTAACGGTGAGGCCGAGCTTCGGCAGTTCTTCGGCGAGCTGGTTGCGCCATTTGTCGGTGTGGGCGCGCGAACGCTCGACATGGCCGGTGTCTTGGATCGCCGCGACGGCGGCGAGCTGCGCCGGCACCGAGACGTTGAACGGCCCGCGGATGCGGTTGACCGCGTCGACGATGTTGGCCGGGCCGAACATCCAGCCGATCCGCAGCGCGGCCAGCCCGTGCACCTTGGAAAAGGTGTGGGTCAGCACGGTGTTCTCGGTAGTCGACACCAGCTCGATGCCGAGCTCGTAGTCGTTCTTCATCACGTAGTCGGCGTAAGCGGCATCCAGCACCAGCACGACATGGCTGGGCAGACCCGCACGGAGGCGCTTCACCTCGTCGAACGGGATGTAGGTCCCGGTCGGATTGTTCGGGTTGGCGAGCCACACCAGCTTGGTGTTCGGCGTCACCGCCGCCAGCATGGCGTCGACATCGGTGGTCAGGTTCTTCTCTGGCGCCACCACGTTCTTGGCGCCGTTCGCCAGTGTGGCGATCGGGTACACTAGGAAGCCGTGCTGGCTCGAGATCGCCTCGTCGCCCGGCGCCAGATAGGTGTGCGCCAGCAGGTTGAGAATCTCGTCCGAGCCGGCGCCGCAGATGATGCGGTCGGGATCGAGGCCGTAAGCCTTGCCGATCGCCTCGCGCAGGATCCGCGAGGTGCCTTCCGGATAGTCCTCGAGATGATCCGCCGCGCTCTTATAGGCCGCGATCGCGTGCGGCGACGGGCCGAACGGGGTCTCGTTGGCCGAGAGCTTGAACACTTTGCGGCCGGGTTCGGCCACCGGGCTCTTGCCAGGGGTATAGGGCGCAATATCGAGGATGCCGGGATTCGGCACGGGACGTGACATCGTCAACTCCGGAAAAATCGTCGGGCGGCTGAGGTCCGGTAATTACGCGGACTTGCCGCTCGGGGGCACCGTATAGCGCCTTGCGTGGCTGCCGACGAGGCCCGACGAACGGACCGAGGCCCCCGCTGCGATCAGGGCAGCCTTGATCTGATCGAGGCCGCCGGGTGCCGGGATCGACACCAGCAGCGCGGCGCCGTCAAAAGCGGTATCCGGCACCGCGACGACGTCGGCCAGCGGCGACAGCGCCCGGGCGGTATCGGCGTTCCAGCCCGACACCCGGATGCTCCAGGTCTCGACCTCGGTCACCATGGCGCTGTCGGCGACCCGCGACACCACGAATACCGGCAGCGCGGCCGGGTGGTCGGCGCGCTCGATGAAGGGCAGGCGGGCGATGATCTTCGGCGCGCCGTCGGCTTCCAGCGCCAGCCACCACGGATTGTTGCCCGAGGTCGCCGACACCAGCGCCAGATCGCCCTTGGACTTCGCCACCGCTTCGACCGCGGCCGAGGCCGAGAAATGCGCGACGTAGGGCACCGTGAAGCCGAAATGGAAACGGGCGGAGTCCCGCATCGCGCTTTCGCCGAGCGACTGGTCCGCGTGCACCGAGAACGGCGCCTGCACATAGGTAAAGGTGGCGATGATGACCCGCCAGATGCTCTCGACGGTGTCGAGCGGCAGGATGCCGTGATGCCGCTGCACCAGGCGCCGCATCATGTCGGCCTCGCGCGCCGGGCGGAACGCCGAGCCGACCTCCTGGGTCTGCTTCACCGCGATCAGCCGGTCGATGATGTCGCCGCGCTGCATCAAGAGCCGGTGCACCTGCTCGTCGATGCTGTCGATCTCCTGGCGCAGCTCGGCGAGCGACGGCGGCGAGGGTGGCTGGGTCATTGCTTTGAGAACCTTCAGGCGAGACGCGATACGACATTCTGCTTAGGAAACCAGACGATTGAACGCAAAGGAATTTGGATTTGGGGCAGGGCGCGACCGCGAACCGCAGCAGGCTCCCTCTCCCGCAGGCGGGAGAGGTGCGCCGCGCTCGGCGCACGCGCTATCCCAAATATTGACGGCCCGGCCCTTCATGACTACAGTCCACGCGATCCCGTGGTCATTTGAGCCGGCCGGCTTGCAGCCACGTTAAACAACTCGCTAAACAGGCCGGGGACAGTTCCGATCCCGGCCGAACCGATGTTCAGGCCGGGTTTTTTATTCGCCCTGCCGTTCTTATCTGAGGTCGAACCGGGGTGTCCCCGGGTGTCGAGGCCGTTGGCAGGCGTATGATGAATATCCATTCGGTGAAGGGGCAGAAGATCGCCGCCGGCGAGCGGACCCAGGAGGTCGATCACCCGCATTCGCTCATCGCGCAGTTCGGGGCCGACCAGCCGCTGTCGCTGGATTGCGGCATCGAGCTCAGCCCGTTCCAGATCGCCTACCAGACCTACGGCACGCTGAACGCCGACAAGAGCAATGCCATCCTGGTCTGCCACGCCCTGACGATGGATCAGCACATCGCCAACGTGCATCCGATTACCGGCAAGCCCGGCGGCTGGCTGACCCTGGTCGGTCCCGGCAAGCCGATCGACACCGACCGCTATTTCGTGATCTGCTCCAACGTAATCGGCGGCTGCATGGGCTCGACCGGTCCCGCATCCACCAACCCCGCCACCGGCAAGGCCTGGGGACTGGATTTTCCGGTCATCACCATTCCCGACATGGTCCGCGCTCAGGCGATGCTGATCGACCGGCTCGGCATCGACAAACTGTTCTGCGTTGTCGGCGGCTCGATGGGCGGCATGCAGGTGCTGCAATGGTCGGTGGCGTTCCCCGAGCGAGTGTTCTCGGCGCTGGCGATCGCTTGCGCGACCCGGCACTCGGCACAGAACATCGCCTTCCACGAGCTCGGCCGCCAGGCGGTGATGGCCGATCCGGATTGGCAGCACGGTCGCTATTTCGAGCACGGATGTTTCCCGCATCGCGGCCTCGCGGTGGCGCGGATGGCCGCGCACATCACCTACCTGTCGGACGCAGCGCTGCATCGCAAATTCGGCCGGAAGATGCAGGATCGCGACCTGCCGACGTTTTCGTTCGATGCCGACTTCCAGGTCGAGAGTTACTTGCGCTATCAGGGCTCGTCGTTCGTCGAGCGGTTCGACGCCAACTCCTATCTGTATCTGACCCGCGCGATGGATTACTTCGATATCGCCGCCGATCATGACGGTGTGCTGGCCGCTGCATTCCGCGGCACCCAGACGCGGTTCTGCGTGGTGTCGTTCACCTCCGACTGGCTATTCCCGACCTCGGAGTCGCGTGCCATCGTCCATGCGCTGAACGCCGGCGGCGCACGGGTCTCGTTCGCCGAGATCGTGACCGACAAGGGCCACGATGCATTCCTGCTCGACGAGCCGGAGTTCATCGATATCGCCCGCGCTTTCCTGCAATCGGCGGGCACTGCGCGCGGCCTCGGCAAGGCGGAGCACTGACCATGTCGGTGCAGGAAGGCTTGCCGCTGGAAGATCACGCGCGCCCGCAACTGCGCGTGCATCGCGCCGACCATCTGCTGGTTGCCGACATGGTGGAGACCGGCTCGAAGGTGCTCGATGTCGGCTGCGGCGAAGGCGACCTGATGCAGCTCCTCGAATCCCGCGGCGTCGACTGTCGCGGCATCGAGCTGTCGCGCGAGGGCGTCAACCGTTGTGTTTCGCGCGGTCTCGCCGTGGTGCAGGGCGACGCCGATACCGACCTCGATCACTACGTCGATGATGCGTTCGACTACGTGATCCTGTCGCAGACGCTGCAGGCGACGCGGCAGCCGAAAGAGGTGCTGGAGAATCTGCTCCGGATCGGGCGACGCGCCATCGTGTCGTTTCCGAACTTCGGCTACATCAACATGCGGCTGCAACTCTTGATCCACGGTCAGATGCCGCGGACCGAGAACCTGCCGGCCACCTGGTACGACACGCCGAACATTCACTTCTGCACCATCAAGGATTTCGTCGGGCTGTGCGACGAGATAGGCGTCAAGATGGAGCGCGCGGTGGCGCTCGACCGTTACGGTCGGCCGCTGCGGCTGAACGCGCCGTGGTGGTTCTGGAATATGTTCGGTGAGCAGGGGGTGTTTTTGCTCAGCCGCGCGCAGAAAAAACCGCCGCTGCAGGCCGCCGACTACGTAGCACCTTAGTCCTAGTTAATAAGTCGTTAATACGTGCGGTGATCAGTTCGCCGCACGCGATGCGTGTAAAAATGTTGCGTATCATGAAATTTCCTCGAAATTTCCCCTAAAATCCGACTCTCGCTATCTCAAAGCCATCCTCTCGCCATCCCCGATCGATTAACGCGTCGACCCCGATGTCGGCTCGTGCGGGTCGGCGCGTCTCGAGGAGTTCCGGGAGAGAGAGTCTGTATGGTTGTGTTTTCTGCGTTTGGATTGTTCCGCTTCGTCGCTGCCGCCCTGTCGTTCGTGGCGCTCGCGTTGATCACCGCTCCCGCATCGGCCAAGCCGCTGCATCGTCATCACGCTCACGCGTCCAAATATTCGCATCACACCGCGTCTCGTCACGCGCACCATCATCGCCGCTCGCACGCTTGGCGCCGTCACGGCCGCATTGCGCAGCAGCAGGCGGAGGTCGCGCCGTCGACTTTCGGTTTCCCCGCTAACGATCCGGCCATGGATGTCTCGGCCGCGATGGCGCAGCCGCAGCTGCAGCCCGCGACGCAGAAGCGCTCCAGTCGGCGTCAGCGCCTCGCCGCCCAGCAGCAGGACTTCCAATCGCAGTCGTGGACCGGCGGCGGTGCGGGGTCGAGCCTGGTGGCCGCAGCGCGGAGCTACATCGGCAGCGGCAATCCGACCGGTCGGCGCGCACTGTGGTGCGCGCGTTTCATGAACATGGTGCTGGAGCGCACCGGCCATCAGGGCACCGGATCGGACATGGCCAGCTCGTTCGCGCGCTACGGCCAGCGCATCTCCGGTCCGCAGGTCGGCGCGATCGCGGTGATGTCGCGCGGCAAGCGTGGCGGCCACGTCGGCGTGGTCAGCGGCATCGATGCGAACGGCAACCCGATCGTAGTCTCCGGCAATCACGGCCGTCGTGTTGCGGAGGCGGTGTATTCGAAGAGCCGGATCTACGCCTATGTGATGCCGTCGAGCTGAGGCGAGGCGCTTCCCTCAAGGCCGACGTGCGGTCACTCACGCTTTGCGCGGGCAGTGTTACGCGAACAGCTCCGCCTGCTCGATCTGCACCGCATCGCCTTGGGCGATGGAGCCGGCTTCGATCACTTCGGCGTAGACCCCGCAGTCGGCGTGGCCGAGGTTCTGCTGCAGGGTCTCGGGGATCGCCATGTCGCGGGCGGCGGTCTGCGGGTCGACATTGGTGGCGGCGCAGCGGACGATGCGTTTGACGATCCTGAGCCGGGCGCTGCCGATCAGCAGCGTCTGGTCCATCAGGTCGAATTCGTGCCAAGCGGGCCAGCCCTGGACATATAGATTGCCGCGAAAGCGCAGCGGATCGACCGGGCGGCCGATCATGGCTTCCAGCGCCGTGACGCTCGACAGGTTGATGATCGACACCACCTTGCGGGCGACGTCCGAGAAGCTGTGGCCTTGGCCGGCCAGCAGCTTCGGCGGGCCGCGTAGCTCGTCGGCGCAATAGCCGGCGAAGAACTGCTCGATCGCGGCGCGGCCGGCATCGGTCTGTAGGTCGCCGCGAACGACCTCGGTACCGTCGCGTGTGATGCTGAGCTCGCCGGTCGCGGCGTCGTAGCGGCTGCGCAAGGCGGCAAGCCGCTCGTTGCGCATCAGCATCAGGAACCGGATCTTCGGGAAGTAGCGGGGATTGGCCGGGTCGAATCCGATCGGCCCGTTCTCGATGGCGAATGTCCGGTCGCCGGGCAAGGTCTGGCCGACATCCAGAGCCACGGTGGGTAACGGCTCGGGCGACAAGCCCTTGACCGGATAGCGGTAGATCGAGGCGACGGAGGCGAGCGCAAGGTCTGTCATGGCAGGTGTTTAGGGGATCGCGATGGCTTCGGCAGCCCACGAAAATGTGAGCCGGGGTCTTTCGTTTGCCGGAACAGATGCCCACATTTCCGTCAAGCCGTCGCGGTCCGCACGGTGACGACCGCCCCCGGCTGAGGAATGTCAGCGCGGCCGGCGGAACCCCAATGAAGATGTCGACGCGCGTGCTTCTTGAAGGCGCCGGGGACAGGCTGAGGGACCAAAACAATGAACGTAGAAAAATACACCGAACGTGTGCGCGGCTTTATCCAGTCGGCGCAGTCGCTTGCTGTCCGCGAGGGGCATCAGCAGTTCTCGCCGCTGCATATTCTCAAAGTTCTGCTCGACGATTCCGAAGGGCTCGCGGGCGGTCTGATCGACCGCGCCGGTGGCAATTCGCGCGCGATCCTGAAGGCGACCGAAGACGCACTCGGCAAAATGCCGAAGGTGTCCGGCTCGGGCGCCGGCCAAGTCTATCTCGATCCGGCCACCGCGCGGGCGTTCGACGCTGCCGAGAAGGCGGCCGAGAAGGCGGGCGACAGCTTCGTCACCGTCGAACGGCTGCTGCTGGCGCTGTCGCTGGACAAGGACAGCGAGGCCGGCAAGCTGCTCGCCAAGGGCGGCGTCACCCCGCAGAACCTCAACGCCGCCATCAACGCCCTGCGCAAGGGCCGCACCGCGGATTCGGCGACGGCCGAGAACGCCTATGACGCGCTGAAGAAATACGCCCGCGACCTGACCCAGGCGGCGCGCGACGGCAAGCTCGACCCGGTGATCGGCCGCGACGAGGAGATACGCCGCACCATCCAGGTGCTGTCACGGCGCACCAAGAACAACCCGGTGCTGATCGGCGAACCCGGTGTCGGCAAAACCGCGATCGTCGAGGGGCTGGCGCTGCGCATCCTCAACGGCGACGTGCCGGAGAGCCTGAAGGACAAGAAGCTGCTGGCGCTCGACATGGGCGCTCTGATTGCGGGTGCGAAGTATCGCGGCGAGTTCGAGGAGCGGCTGAAGGCCGTGCTCAACGAGGTCACCGCGGCCGAGGGCGGCATCATCCTGTTCATCGACGAGATGCACACCCTGGTCGGCGCCGGCAAGGCCGACGGCGCGATGGACGCGTCGAACCTGCTGAAGCCCGCGCTCGCCCGCGGCGAGCTGCATTGCATCGGCGCGACCACGCTCGATGAGTATCGCAAGCACGTCGAGAAGGACGCCGCTTTGGCGCGGCGCTTCCAGCCGGTGTTCGTCAACGAGCCGACGGTCGAGGACACCATCTCGATCCTGCGCGGGCTGAAGGACAAATACGAGCAGCACCACGGCGTGCGCATCGCCGACTCGGCGATCGTCGCCTCGGCGACGCTGTCGAACCGCTACATCACCGACCGCTTCCTCCCCGACAAGGCGATCGACCTGATGGACGAGGCCGCGGCGCGGCTGAAGATGCAGGTCGACTCCAAGCCGGAAGAGCTGGATTCGATGGACCGCGAGATCGTGCGGCTGAAGATCGAGCAGGAAGCGCTGAAGAAGGAGAGCGACGTCGGCTCCAAAACCCGCCTGGTGGCGCTGGAGAAGGAGCTCGCCGAGCTCGAGGAGAAGTCGGCGGTGCTCACCCAGCGCTGGAGCGCGGAGAAGAACAAGCTCGCGGGTGCCCAGAAGCTGAAGAGCGAACTCGACGGCCTGCGGATCGAACTCGCCAATGCGCAGCGTCGCGGTGAATATCAGCGCGCCGGCGAACTGGCCTATGGCCGGATTCCCGAGCTGGAAAAGAAGCTCGCGGACATCGAAGCCCACGAGAACGCCGGCGAGATGGTGGAGGAGGCGGTCACCGCCGATCACATCGCTCAGGTGGTGTCGCGTTGGACCGGCGTGCCGGTCGACAAGATGCTCGAAGGCGAGAAGGAAAAACTGCTGCGGATGGAAGAGCAGCTCGGCCAGCGTGTGGTCGGGCAGTTCGAGGCCGTGCACGCGGTCTCGACCGCGGTGCGCCGCGCCCGCGCCGGCCTGCAGGACCCGAACCGGCCGATGGGCTCGTTCATGTTCTTAGGTCCGACCGGCGTGGGCAAGACCGAGCTGACGAAAGCGCTCGCCGAATATCTGTTCGACGACGAGACAGCGATGGTCCGCATCGACATGTCGGAATTCATGGAGAAGCACTCGGTGGCCCGGCTGATCGGCGCACCTCCCGGCTATGTCGGCTATGACGAAGGCGGCGTGCTGACCGAAGCGGTGCGGCGCCGGCCGTATCAGGTGATCCTGTTCGACGAGATCGAAAAGGCGCATCCGGACGTGTTCAACGTGCTGCTGCAGGTGCTCGATGACGGCCGTCTCACTGATGGACAAGGCCGCACCGTGGACTTCCGCAACACGCTGATCGTGATGACCTCCAACCTCGGCTCCGAGTATCTGGTCAATCAGCCCGAGGGCGAGGACACGTCGGCGGTCAGGGAGCAGGTGATGGGAATGGTGCGGGCCCACTTCCGCCCCGAATTCCTCAACCGCGTCGACGAGATCATCCTGTTCCACCGCTTGCAGAAGAGCGAGATGGGCCGGATCGTCGACATCCAGTTCGCGCGGCTCACCAGGCTGCTCGAGGATCGCAAGATCGTGCTCGACCTCGACGCCTCGGCCCGCGATTGGCTGGCCGAAAAGGGCTGGGATCCGGCTTACGGCGCCCGCCCCTTGAAGCGGGTGATTCAGCGCAGCGTCCAGGACCCGCTCGCCGAGATGATCCTGGAAGGCTCGGTCAAGGACGGCGACCACGTCGCGATCTCGACCGAAGGCGGCGTGCTGACCTTCAACGGCGCCCCGCCGCACAGCGCGGACATCGAGCCGTTCACCGGACGGCCGCCGAAGCGGATGCTGAACTGACGCGCGTCGTCATTGCGAGCGCAGCGAAGCAATCCAGAGGCTCCGTGTACCGAGCCTGGATTGCTTCGTCGCTTCGCTCCTCGCAATGACAGGATGAGAAGTTGACGACGTGTTCCGCAGTGACCGCTGCGGAGCACGTCGCGTTTCGGCCTACTTCTTCTCGATCTTGTAGATCGCGTTCTCGATGTCCGATGACACGTAGATCGTGCCGGCAGCGCCGACGCCGACGCCGGTCGGCATGTTGGTCGGCGGCAGGCCGGGGGCGGGGACGAGGCCGATCGGCAGATTGCCGGCGAGTTCGGTGACCTTGCCGCTGGCCGGATCGACTTCGATCACGCGTTGGGCGCCGACTTCGGCGACGATCAGCTTGCCGGACGGCGCCAGCGCGATGCCTTCGGGCATCTTCAGGTCCTTGGCCACGATGGACTTGGCGCCGGTCGCCGGATCGATCTTGCTGATCTGGCCCGCGAGAGCTTCGGTCAGATACACCGCGTTGTCGCTGCCGAGCACAAGGCCGACGGGACCAGCGAGATCGGTCGCGATCGCCTTGCGGTCCTTGCCGTGCTCGCCCGAGACTTCGACCAGCGACTTGGTGCCGAGTTCGGCGACCAGCAGCCTGCCGTCGCCGAGCCTGATCGCATCGTACGGCGCCTTGAAGCCGTGCAGCATGTCGCGGCTCTGGCCGGTCTTGCGGTCGATCGTCTGCACCGTGCCGGTGAACCAGCTCGACAGGATCACCTCGTCGCCCTTGGCGGTGGCGCTCATCGGATATTCGAGCGTGGTGCCGTCGGCGTGCATCCGCGCCACTTCGCGCACGTCGCCGCTGGCGCCGTCGACGGTGCGATAGGCGAAGACGTCGGCGACATAGATGGTGTCCTTGCCGCCGTCGGAAACGACGCCGATGCCGCCGGGGAACGCAAGCTTGCCGATGATCACTTGCTTGGCCGTCCCGGTGGCGGGATCGACTTCCTGGATGCCGTTGTCGGCCATGTTGGAGACGAAGATGCGGTCGTCAGCGTCGATCGCGAGGTTGTCGAGCGACGGTTTGAGCTGGGCCGCCACCTGCTTGGCGCCGGTCTTCGGATCGATTTTGACGAGCTGACCCAGCGCGGTGTCGAGCGCCCACAGATTGCCCTTGGAGTCGAAGTTCGCGGCTGCCGGCACCTTGAAGCCGTCGGCGAGGACGCTGAGCTCGCCCTTGTCGACGTCGACCCTGACGATCTGACCCTTGAACCACAGCGGGCCGTACAGCTTGTCGTCGGGCCCGAATTCGAAGCCGTTCAGGCCGCCCATCTTCTCCATAATCTTGCGTGGCGGCTTGGCACCCTCGACATCGATCTCGTACAGCGCGTCGCCGAGAAACACCTGGGTGGCGTACAGCCGCCCGTCCTTGCGGAACGCGAGCGAGTTGATGCCGGGCAGGCCGGAGGCGAGCTTCCTGATCGGGCCGTCGCCCTTGCGCGCATAGAGATCGCCGGTGAGGAACGCGGTCCACGCCATCGTGCCGTCCGGCGCGATCGCGATGTCGTCGGCCATGCCTTCCGGCGTCGGCACCGCGATCTTGGCGGTACCTGCGGTGCGATCGACCTCGTACAGCGCCGCGCCGGCGACGCTGCCGGCGAACAGCTTGCCGGCCTTGTCGACCGCAAGGCCGTGCACGCCGTGAAACGCCGAGCCCTGGACCAGTCTGGTGACCTGATAGCCGTCGGCATGTGCGCCGGACAGCGTCAGCAGGCCGATCGTCAACGCACTCGCGCCGAGCGCAAGTTTGCCCTTCATTGCATTCCCTCCGAGATATTCTCGTTGTTATGGCGAGAGTATTCGGCGGGGGGCGGAGGTTGGCAAATGGAATCGAAGCCGCGCTGCAGCAGATTCCTCGCCGCGGAATGCGTGCGAGCAGAGAGGCCTTAGTGTAACACTAAGCGCGGATCAGCGTCGCGCCTGCGACGTCGACGAGGTTCGCACCGGGGCCGACGCGGTGAGGTCTTCGGCGAGACGTCCGCCGCCGCGGCCCGTCATCATTGCGTCGAGCCGGTCGCGCTCTTTTTCAAATGCGGCCAGCATCTGGCCGTCGAGCGAGCGGCCGCGCGGCAGGCGGACGCGCATCGGGTCGACGAAGCGGCCGTTGACCAGAATCTCGTAGTGGACGTGGGCGCCGGTCGACAGCCCGGTCGAACCGACGAAGCCGATCACCTGACCCTGACGGACGCGCTTGCCGGGCTCCATGCCTTTGGCGAAAGCCGACATGTGGCCGTAGGCGGTCTCGTAGCCGTTGGCGTGTTTGATGCGGATGTATTTGCCGTAGCCGCCTTCCCAGGCTGCCTTCTCGATCACGCCGTTACCCGAGGCGAAGATCGGCGTTCCGTAGGGCGTCGACCAGTCGACGCCGGTGTGCATCTTGACGTAGCCGAGGATCGGATGGCGGCGTCCGCCGAAGCCGGAGCGCATGATGGCGTTGTTGACCGGCTTGCGCACCAGGAACTTCTTCGCGCTCTTGCCGGTCTCGTCGTAGAAGTCGACCGCGGCGTCGTCCGGAGTCTGGAAGCGATAGTATTTCTTGGTCTCGCCGCCGACCGTGAGGGCTGCGAACAGCACGTCGTTTTTTTCGATCGTCGCGGTGGTTTCGTCGTCTCCGGCGTAGAACACTTCGAACGAATCGCCGGCCTGCACGCGGCGCTGGAAGTCGACATCGTAGGAGTAGATCCGGATCATGTCGTCGATCACGGTCTGCGGCACCTTGTTGCGGAGCGCTGTCTCGTAGATCGACTCATAGAGCCGGACGCCGCTGCCGTCGTCCTCGTCGTCCTCGCTGTTGTCGGCGGTGTCGCTGACGGTGTTGAGGCTCTGCACGTCGACCGCGACGTAGCGGCCGAGATCGGAAAGCGCCGCCACGGCTTCGACCGTCGAATCGCCCGCGACGATCACCCGGAACGGCTGCTGCGGTTTGCCGGGACCCGACGATTCCATCAGGATGCGCAGCTTCTGGCCTTCTTTGAGGCCGCCGTCGCGGCCGCGCGCACCGAGCGCGGCTGCGACCGCACGGGCATCTTCTTCGGCGGCCCCCTGGTCGCGCAGCACCGATACGACGCTGTCGCCCTTCTTGACGATGTGGGTCCGCTCGCCGGTCGGGTTGCCGCCGGTGACCTGCTCCTTGGTCTTCGGCAGCAGCGTGACGTTTTCCGGCACGATTCGCGTTTCGAAGCCGGCGTAGGGATCGGCCGAGGGCCCTTCCGGCGCATAAGCCAGTTTGACGTCGCCGCCGAAATCACCGGCAGCGGCGCTGGCGTAGCGCACGCCGCTGTTGCCCTTCCAATTGGCGGCGTCCCGAACCCGCATCAGGATCTCATCGGGCGCGATCTGCCCGGCGATCTTGGCCCGCGGCAACACCGTGCCGAGATCGCGGGTCACGAAGGAGACTTCGGCGTCGGGTTCGACAGCGTCTGGATTCTGCGCGTCTTCGGCGCTTTGCGCCGGAGCGCCGACGTCGCTCAACATGCGCTGGGCATTGAAGGCGGGAATCTTGGCGGACAGATCGCTGGTGGTCAGCGACAGGTTGCCGGAAATCTTGACGAAGGGGCGAACGCGGACGACGTCGCGGTGGCCAATGCGCGAAACGGTGGAGACCCTGATGACGCTACGCGCCAGCGCGGCTTCACTCGGTGGCGGCAGCCGGTCGCTCTTGTGCAGGGCGGCGGTCTTGTCGGCCCCGAAGGCGCCGCGCAGCGCGGCCTGCACCAGTTCGGGCGCCTTGGCGAAGGTGGTCTCGCCGTCGAGCGAGGCGAACACCGCGCCGCCGATTAGCGCCGCTCCACACAGGCCGGTCAGGATCGTACCGCTGAACCATTGCACCGAAACGCGCCGGCGGTCGATGACCGCGGCCTCGGAGCCGTCGACGGAAAGCGGCGGCTCGTGCCCAAGGACGATAAAGCCGACC